>USPE01000001.1 GCA_900556545.1 uncultured Peptococcaceae bacterium
TTCTATAACGGAGACATTCTGCTTTAAATGCGGATCTAACTCCATATTAACTTCTCTAAATCTTTTGCGCATGATGGCATTGGATAATTGGGAGCCAAAAAATAAATACAGGCTTAACCCCAAAATTGGAAAGGCCAGAATCAAAATCATCCATGAGAATTTGTATGCCGCATTCATATGCATGCCATAGATACGCAGCGCCACGACCCAGCCAAGCAGCACCGATAAAATATAGAGAACGGTGTTATAGCGAAAAATGTACAAGGCCAGCAGCATAATCCAGCCAATCTGCAGCAAAATACTAAACACCACCAATACGGCTCGCCCAACGCTGTTTTTTATTTTTTGCTTGGATTCTTCAGTATGCATGTATTCACCCGATTTCTAAGATAATTGAAAACCCGACAAATTTCGCGGTTCATATTTTTGAATATTATAGCATAGCCAATTCAAGAAGCTAGTCCAAATCCGTTTTTTTATCCAAAACTTCACAATTGCCACCAATGCTTTTATACAAAAACCTGTCTAATACATAGAATCAACTATTACAGATATCTTTTTCTTGACCTTCATGTTGCTTTAAGGTTTATAATAACAACTGTTGCATACATCAATAACAAATCAAAAGGAGGCAGGTTTATGCAAACGCAAAATAAATTGGATCGAGATTACAACGCATTGGCCTTGTTTCGTTATACGATTCCCAGTATTTTAAGCTTATTATTTATGTCCCTGTACCAGATGGTGGACGCAATTTTCGTTTCTCAATTTGTCAGCGAAAATGCGCTGGCATCTATCAATATCGTGTACCCTGTAATCAGTGTGGTATTGGCTGTCACGCTGATGCTTTCTACAGGCGGCAGCGCCATTGTAGCCAGAAAGTTGGGAGAAGGTAAAGCACAGGCGGCAAAGGAAGATTTTTCTGTACTGATTTTAACCACTGTTATCTTATCAGCACTCATTACCATCTTCACCACACTCTTTATGGAGCCTCTGTTAAAATTTATGGGGGCAACACCGGCATTATGGCAGGATTGCTATGATTATTTAAGAATTCTGATTTTATTTATGCCGGCAGCTGCTTTACAGCTCAGTTTTTCATCATTTTTTATTACCGCTGGCAAACCCAATCTGGGATTTTTACTTACCATACTGTCCGGCGCTACCAATATCTTTCTGGATTATTTGCTGATTGTTAAAATTCCGATGGGCATCAGCGGTGCAGCCTGGGGTACTGCCATCGGTTATCTGGTTGCCGCAGTGCCGGGGCTGCTCTACTTTTTACTGCAGCGTAAGGGTACTATATTTTTTGTAAAGCCGGTGCTGCGCATCAAAATGCTGGGCTTTGCCTGTTTCAACGGATCATCGGAAATGGTCAGCAATCTCTCTACCGCTGTAACAACACTGCTGTTTAATAAACTGGCGCTATACTATATGGGAGAAAGCGGTGTAGCTGCTATCACCGTTGTGTTATATGCACAATTTTTACTGACAGCAGTATTTATGGGCTTTATCGGCGGGGCGGCTCCTATTTTCAGCTTTAATCTGGGCAGCGGAAACACCGCCCGATTACGCAATTTGTTTCGCTACAGCTTTTTCACAGTAGCCGCATTAACATTGATGATTATTATTACTGCATATGCACTGGCTTCTCCTATTGTATCGGTATATATTCGTCCAGAGAGCAGTTCTTTCTCACTGGCGCTGCACGGATTTCTGCTGTTTTCAACCAGTTACCTTTTTGCTGGTTTTAATATTTACGCATCCGGTTTGTTTACCGCACTGCAGAACGGAAAAATATCCGCGCTTATTTCCGGATTACGCACCTTTGTATTTTTAGTGCTGTCCTTACTGACACTACCTCTTGTGCTGGATGCAGACGGCATCTGGCTGGCTGTACCGGTGGCAGAACTATTATCCTTTGTGGTAGCAATCGGCTGTATTATCAAATACAGAAAGCAATATCATTTTAGTTTTAAAAAATAATCGGCAGTTGCTTTATACATTGCCGCTGATAAAAAATTCTCTTCTCGAACCTTTGCCGCCGAAAAGAGAATTTTTTTTATTTTAATACCAACACGCCAATCTCTGCCATCTTTTCTTCTGCTCTGGCAGTTGATTTCTACCCTTTAATGCGCTACAATTATGAATAGAATGGTGTATTCATACTGTTTTACAACAACTATATTATATATAACAGGAGTATCTTATGCAGTTTTCAGATATTAAAGGGCAACACCAGGCAATTCATATCCTGCAATGCGCCATCCAGAACAAGCACATTGCCCATGCGTATCTTTTTACAGGGCCGGAAGGCATCGGCAAAAAAATGACAGCTTTTGCTCTTGCCCAGTATCTTAATTGCAGCGCTCCCAATCAGCAGGAATTTTCCAGCTGTAATGGCTGTCCTTCCTGCATTCAGGCAAGCTGCGGCAGTCATCCTGATATTTTGCTGCTGGAACCCGATGGCGCCAGTATTAAAATTGAGCAGATTCGCACGCTGTTGTCTAAAGTTGCGCTGCGCAATTATGAAAGTGCCTACAAAATCATTATCATCAACGATGCCCACCTGATGACTGAGCAGGCTGCGAATTGTCTGTTAAAAACATTGGAGGAGCCTACCGACAACACAATTTTTATCCTGGTAACGGCTAAGGTACAAAACCTGCCCATTACCATTTTGTCCAGATGTCAGCAAATTCAGTTTCAATCACTGTCACCAGCATTGATTCAGGAAATTTTACAGCAGCTTTATCCCCAGCGGCAATCACAGATTGGTTTGATGGCTGCTTTGGCAAAGGGGTCTGTGCATACCGCCGAAGAATTGCTGGCCAATGAAGAAATTTCGCTGGCACGGCAGGAATTCTATCAACTGTTGACGAACCTTGCCACAGTTACACCAGCACAGATCATCAGTTGGTGTCAGCAATGGGATAAAAACAAGAAAATGGTAAAAGCACTGTTAGAACTGGCACAGCTATGGTTTCATGACTTGCTGTTGTCCACCACATCCGGTCAATGGCAGTTGATCTTAAATCAGGATTATCTGGCCCAGCTAAAAGCACAGCAAATACGGCCGGAGCAGCTTTTAAAGATTTTACAGTATTTCCAAACGGGTATGTCCCAATTAGAGAGCAATGCGTCTCCCCGTCTGGTATTGGAAATAGCGTTGTTAAAAACGCAGGCGGCATTTGCCGCATAACTAAAGGAGGTTTTGTATGTCTGTAACCGTTATTGGCGTCCGTTTTAAGGAAGCCGGTAAAATATATTATTTTGATCCTGGCGATTTGCCTGTTACAACCGCCGATCATGTAATTGTAGAAACAGCCCGCGGCATAGAATACGGCAGTGTCGTAGTTGGCATTAAAGAAGTGGACGACAGCGAGGTTGTCCCGCCGTTAAAAAAAGTAATCCGTATCGCCACCCCTGATGATGACGAACGGGTAAGAGAAAATATCTATCGTGAAAAAGAAGCCTTTGCAATCTGCCTGGAAAAAATTGAGCAGCACAATCTGCCCATGAAGCTGATTGATGTAGAATACACCTTTGATAACAGCAAGGTCATCTTTTTCTTTACTGCCGATGGCAGAGTGGATTTCCGTGAACTGGTAAAAGATTTAGCAACGGTTTTCCGTACTCGTATTGAATTGCGGCAGATCGGCGTGCGAGATGAAGCAAAGATGCTGGGCGGTATTGGTTTTTGCGGCCGTGAGCTGTGCTGCCATACCTTTTTAGGCGATTTTGCCCCGGTTTCTATCAAAATGGCCAAAGAACAAAATTTATCTCTTAATCCATCCAAAATATCCGGTATCTGCGGTCGTTTGCTGTGCTGTTTAAAATATGAAAATGATGTCTATGTAGAAAATAGAAAATGTGGCTGCAAGGTAAAAAATATTGATGCCTTAAACAACGTAGATGAAGATGGCAACATTTTTGATTTGCATGAACTGGAAGACTAAGCAGCTACAAGAAGTGTAGGTGATAGAATGACTTTAAGCGAGCAATTAAACGCAATGCAAGCTGTTTTACAGCAAGTATCCTCTGAACTGAAAGAGATACAGATGCAGGTAGAAAAACTGGAAAGCGAAAATGAACGGCTTCGCCAGCGTATCACGCCTGCCATTGCCAAAAATAAGGACACTGCCAGCGGACAAAAAGCCTTACAAAAGCTTTATGATGAAGGCTATCATGTATGCCCGTCTTACTTTGGTCGGGAGCATGACGGCGGTTGTCTATTTTGCCTGGAGGTTTTAAAGAATGTTACCAAATAGCATTCTTCCTGATGAAGAACTCACCGATTTATGTATAAACCACTGGAAAGTCCTGCAAAAAAAGCAGGGCTTTCGATTTTCTATCGACGCTGTTTTACTGGCCCACTTTATTCAGCCCAAAGCCGGACAGCAATTATTGGACATGGGGACAGGCTCCGGCGTTATCCCGCTGCTGATTGCTGCGCGTCATCAGCAAGTGACCATTGATGGCATTGAGGTACAGCCGGCTATCGCTGAAATGGCCCAACGTTCCGTTCTATACAACGGCCAGCAAGAGCGCATCACCATCAGACAGCAAGATTTAACCCAGCTGCCCAAGGATTATGCCCGCAAATATGATTGGGTGGTGAGCAATCCGCCCTTTTTCCCAATTGGCAGCGGTAAGTTCAGCCCCAACTCACAGATGGCTATGGCGAGGCACGAAGTGGGCTGCACATTGGATGATGTAGTAAAAAGCGCCAGCTACTGCGTAAAAGATCGCGGCCACTTTGCCATGATTCATCGAGCAGAACGTCTGCCGGAAATTTTAAGTACCTGCCAAAAATACAACCTGGCTCCTTATCGACTGCGTATGGTACAACCCACTGCAGCGCAGCCAGCCAATTTGTTGCTGCTGGAATGCATCTATCAGGGACGCAATCGTTTAACCGTACTGCCGCCGTTAGTCGTTTATCACCAAAATCACACCTATACAGAAGAAATATTGGAATACTACAAAAATAATTCTTCTGCATGACAGTGTTTTTACAAGTCTGTTTTACTATATTTGCACTACCATTTACAAAGTTATCGTTAGAGAGGTACTTGTATGACTTATGGAACCCTTTATCTGTGCGCCACACCCATCGGCAATTTGCAGGACATCACCCTGCGCGTGTTGGAAACACTGAAAACCGTAGATTTGATTGCCTGTGAGGATACCCGCAAAACCTTGCAGCTGCTCAATCATTTTTCAATTTCCAAGCCGGTAACCAGCTATTACGAACACAACAAAATGACCAAAGGTGACGTTATTCTGCAGCAACTAAAAGATGGCAAAAATATCGCTCTGGTTTCCGATGCCGGTATGCCAGGCATTTCTGACCCGGGCTATGATTTGATACAGCAATGCCTGGCTGAGCAGATCCCTTTTACGGTACTGCCCGGCGCAGTAGCTGCCATCACCGGTTTGGTCTTATCCGGCCTGCCTACCAATCGATTCGCCTTTGAAGGTTTTGTGCCCCGCATAAAAAAAGAGCGAGTGCAGTTTTTTCAGAATCTATTAACAGAAGAACGCACCATGATTTTTTACGAATCTCCCCATCGGTTAAAAGATACACTGGAAACTATGCAACAGGTATTTCCAGAACGCACCATGGCCGCCGCCAGAGAACTGACAAAAAAATTTGAAGAAATTGTCCGCGGCACACCGGCAGAAGTTCTCCAACATTTTGAAACAGAGGGCATCCGCGGCGAATTTGTTCTATTGCTGCATGGCGCAGAACCAATCCAACCGGAAGAAAGAGATCTGGACTGGGCTGTCGCTCGAACAGCCCAATTAGAACAAGACGGCATCTCTCAAAAGGATGCCATCAAACAGGCCGCCAAAGAAGCGGGGCTAAGCAAACGAGATGTCTATAATTTTATCGTACAGAATAAATAATGCATAAAAGCAGAGGTCGAAAAACCTCTGCTTTTGTTCTGTAAATTGTTTATCTATTCACTTATGCCAATACTTCCCCTGCCATGGCAAACAATTCATCTGCTGTCAAGGACACATCTGAACCCATAATTTCGTAATTACCATCAGCTGTTTGCCAGAAAACGCTTTGTATTACATGCTCTTCCACCTGATCACCGCCATATGCCAGGTTAAATCCACCAGCTGCTTGTCGTGCTTCATCTTCAGCGGTTGGCCGATAATCTGGCGGTACTATTTTCTGTACATAGCTATGATAGTAAACTGTAACGCCATTGATTTCCTTTGTTGCGGAAAATAATCTATTGTCCCTGTCCAACGAATATTCATCAATAATATAATTCAGTTGTTCCTTATTATTATTTTCATATGTGATTGTTACCATATCATAAAATTCACCAATAGGATTCCCCGCTTCATCTGCACCCTGCCACTGGGATTCATACGAACTTGCAAATTTGAACTCCCCAGCAAAAGATTCTGGAATGATTGGAGCAAAACCAAGCGTTTTTTCTGTTTTTTCCTGCGCGTCCTGTACAGAATAGGTTTCACTGCCCAGGATATTATGTCCTGTCATACCAAAAAATCCACTTGCCGCTACTGCTGTGGTGCAAGTTAAGATACAAGCGGCTGCAACAGCCATCACTAATTTTCTGCTCTTTTTCATCGGTTTCATAGCAACATTCGCTCCTTCTAAAGTTTCTATTTTAGCTAAAATATCCTGTCTTGTTTTTTCTGATACTTCTATCTGTTTCGCCCTTCGCTGCAAAGCAGATGTAATATCCTGCCCTAAGGCATCGTTCCAATTTTTATTTTTCATATTGTACAACCTCCCCATCCACAAAGTCCTTTGTTTGCAACAGTTTCTGCAAATTATGCCGCGCTGTAAATAATCTGGATTTTACTGTACCCGGCAGTGTTTGGGTCGCTTTGGCTATTTCCTCCACACTGAATTCATCGTAATAATACAAAATCACAACGATTCTTTGCTTTGGATTTAACCGATTAATGGCAGCCAACAAATTACTTTGATATTCATTTTCCGCTACAATTTCCAACGACGATTTTTCCAAAGGTAAGCTGGCCTGATACACATCATAAATTTCCTCTACTGGCTGTTCCTTTTTTTGTTTTTTACAATAAGCCCAGGCTGTTCTGGTTAAAATGCGGTAAAACCATGTCTTAAACTGGTCTGTCTTTTTTAATTTAGGCAAAAACCGATAACACTTTATAAAGGCTTCCTGTAAAACATTTTCACCATCGTAATAGTTCCCCGTTATCAACACTGCCGAACGCAATGCCTGTGTCTGATAACGCATAAACAATTCTTCAAAAGCAGACGTATCTCCAGCCTGAAACGCTCTCACCAGCATTTCATCACTCATTGTCTTTATCCCTTCTTTCCTAACTGCATGTCAATATGATAACGCTTTGTCTTTCAGTGCACTATTTATAAGAGCCTTTTACTTACCGCTTGGTTCATTTTATTTCGATCTTTTTTCATTTTTTAATTCAAAAGAATTCATCATCCAAATGGATAATTGATTTTAACGTTTACTTTCGATCCGATACTACGGAAATGAGGCATATAAAGAAAAAAGAACCAGCTAAAGAGCTGATTCTCAAATATTACAAAGACTTTGGGTAAGGTGTATGGAACGATGTCATTGGATAAACTAGAATAGATTCTGTGTAGTAAATTATTTAACTTTCTTTTTTAATTCGGCGATATCATATAGCATATCACGAGAAATTTCTTTACTTACTTTGTTGTCCTTTTGCGTTTCATCAATTTTAGCGGATAAGTTATCTTTAACGTCTGCAATAGCATTGGTTAAAACGGTTTGTCCGTTAATCAGTGCAGCATTTTGTTGTTTTAATAATTCTACATCAGATTTTAACCCTTTAATGTCCTGTTTCATTTCACCAAAATCAGAACGCATTTCCCGCATTTCTGCCAACATCAAAGACATCATAGCTTGCATATTATCATCACTCATAATATAATCACCTTCCCATTTTAAATTAGAATGTATAGATATTATACCATAGTGTATTAGAATAGTGGTTCTATTTTTAGAAAAAAACAAGATTTATTGCATGGTTTTTCAAGATAACTTTTCACTAAAGTATTAAACTACCTAAACCAAAACAGAGGCTAAAAAATGGCACTATGCTATAGAGTTATTGGCTCAGAATTGATTCTAGGACAGATGGAGCTACAATAATTTCCATAGTATTCTATTTCCTAAAATAACAGAAATAGTATTGTAATCAGTTGCAGACAACAAAACTCTAAAAAAACTTGCTTAAGTGGGTTCTTGACAGCAATATAACGGCATGGTATTATTATTGGTAGACAAACTGATTTGGAACGACTGATTCCAAATTACATAAAATCAAGTGTTATTCTTGAAACTCCGTTGTAGACAGGCTTTGGGCTGGTGTAGCTCAGTTCGGTAGAGCAACTGATTCGTAATCAGTAGGTCGGGGGTTCGATTCCCCCCATTAGCTTTTTTTACAATTTTTCTCTTTTCTTTTTGTTTTATTTATGTTATACTATTTAACAGTCAATTCCAATATGCGGGCGTCGTATAGTGGTAATACACCGGCTTCCCAAGCCGACGCGGAGGGTTCGATTCCCTTCGCCCGCTCCAATAATGATAGAGGCGTTAACCGTTTGGTTAACGCCTTTTGTTATGCTGTTTGTATAACGATTAGAACCCATACCGAATTTCCCCGAAAATAAATTTTTCTGCATTCTTCTATAATTATAATAGTTACACCACTTCTTCTTTCAATATCTGTCCCTGTGCGCTTAAAGTTACCACTTTTACAGGAATCTGTTTGCCGCTGTTGTCCCGCGCTAGTTGTACAGCCTTTTGCATACCGCCGCAGCAAGGTACTTCCATGCGCACCACTAACAAACTTTTTATTTGGTTCTGGCCAATGATAGCTGCCAGTTTTTCAGAATAATCAATGCTATCCAGTTTGGTACAGCCAATCAAAGTCACACGCCCCTGCATAAACTCAGCATGAAAATTACCGTAGGCGTAAGCGGTGCAGTCAGCGGCAATTAACAAATCAGCATCTTGAAAGTATGGCGTCTGCAAGGGAGCCAGTTTGATTTGCACTGGCCACTGGCGCAGCTGACTAGAGCAAGCAGTTCCCGCATCAACTTGTACTGATGGCTGGAATAAAGTCCGCATCTGTATGCCAGAGCAAGAAGCGCCTGTCTGTTGTAACTGCTGTTGATTCCGTTTTACCGCTTCTTCATCATAAGCTGCTGCCTCCCGTTCTTCAAAAGAAATGGCATCCATAGGACAAACCGGCAAACAATCTCCCAATCCATCGCAATAATCATCTCGCAGCAAAACTGCTTTTCCATTTATCATGCCAATGGCATTTTCATGACAGGCTTTGGCGCAAGCACCGCAGCCGTTGCACTTTTCTTCATCAATTTTTACGATTTTACGAATCATAATCATTTTCTCCTTTATCTGACGTTATAAAAATATTGTTTCGTTTTTCTGTACCCAGTATAACAGACTATTTATATTTTTTCTGTTGTTTTTCCAACATAAATATTTAGTAAACAAAAAAGCCCTGCACCAAACGGTACAGGGCATAATCAGTTTTTACTCAGTTGTATATGGTAACAAAGCCATTACTCTGGCACGTTTGATAGCAACTGTCAGAGCTCTCTGATGTTTTGCGCAGTTTCCAGAGATACGTCTTGGTAAAATTTTACCTCTTTCAGTAACGTATTTCTTTAATTTTGCAACATCTTTGTAATCAATATATTCGGCTTTATCTACACAGAAAGCGCAAACTTTTTTCTTCATTTTTCTTGGGTTACGTTCACGTCTTGCCATGATTAATTCCTCCTCTATTAGAAAGGTAAGTCATTATCATCGAATACGATTTCTTCACCCAGACCCAAACCAGAGCCTGCTGAAGCATTGTTGTTATTCTGATAATCCTGTCTGCCGCTTCCAGAACCAGTATCATTCTTAGAACCGACAAATTCAATTTGTTCTGCTACAACTTCTGTCACCCAGCGTCTTTGTCCATCATTGCCGTCATAGCTGCGTACCTGCAGTCTTCCTTCCAGAGCCATCTGTTTACCCTTATGGAAATAATTTGCTACAAATTCAGCAGATTTCTGCCAAGCTACACAGTTGATAAAATCAGCTTCCCGCTCTCCGCTTTGATTGGAGAAACGACGGTCAACTGCCAGTGTAAAGCTGGCAACTGCAGTACCACTCTGTGTATAACGCAATTCAGGATCTTTCGTCAAGCGGCCAATCAACATAATTTTGTTCATAATAAACACTCCATTAAGAAAATTATTCGCCGACTCTAGTTGTTAACTGACGCAGAATTGTATCGTCGATTTTCATCAGACGTTCGCATTCGTCAACAGCAGCTGCTGGACCATTGAATTTTACTAATACATAGTAACCTTCACGGTATTTTTTGTCGATTTCATAGGCCAGTTTACGTTTGCCCCATTTATCGGTTTCAGCTACAGTTGCGCCTTCTTTTACCAGGATACCATTGAATTTTTCTACAATGCCGTCGATTGCTTCTTCAGCAACTTCTGGTTTAATGATATACAGTAATTCGTAATCACGCATGTGTATGCACCTCCTCCCCCCGGACTAATGGCTCTGACTTTATCAGAGCAGGGATTTACAATTTGTTATTATAGCACAGAAAAAATGTCCGCGCAACAAATTTTTTGTAATACTTTCAATTTTTCATAGCCAGTCTTATAGATTGCTCTGCTCCGCCGTTGTATCCGCAGTATCTGCCTGACGGTTAATCATCACAACATCGCCTTCCAACGCCACATCATACCCTACCAATACACCAAAAGCCTCTGCCGGTACCCACATACGGCCATTTTTTTCTATCACAGGTGCACCGCTCAGCTCTGTGGGTGAAGTCATACCCAGCACATTAGGAATTGCACTCCACGAGCAATATAAATTTTGCCCTTCTACCAAATCCATGGTGCGGGTTCCATCATTTAAATTAGCAGTCCTTGTTTCTGCATCCCAGCTGATAGCAATATCAAGACCGTCCGCTACTGCACGCAGCGGCACCCATGCCTGTCCATCATACAGAACGCCTTGTGTGTTTGGCACAACACCATCCAAATTTAAATTAATCCGTTCTATAGCAGGCTGCTCCGGCACTTCTGCCGCAAAAGCTGCTGTACCAGAAAACGCAAGTGCGCCGCATAAAATACCGATTGCTGCTTTTTTCAAAATCATACCTCAACATCCCTTTCACTTGTACAATATCATGCCGTTCTGACAAAATACCCGGCAAAAATATTTTTCACCGGCAACTTCTTTTCAAACATCACTGTCATATATTCCAGACGGAACGTCCTGCAAAAATGTTCCTGTTTTCTCATCGCTGCAATAAAAAAGCTTCTCTTATACACAAATCTGCAAAGAGAAGCAATACTTTTTATCAAAACAAACTTTTCATTAAAATTGACAATACATCATCGGAATATGTCTTTGCTGCTCGGTTTCTGCCTCAGCATTCTTGCCTAAAAGCTGCGATACCTGTTGAAATAAATTTCCTGATGAAAGAATATCCAATAAACCATCGGGCGCACTGTAGCTATAGTATTGCACATCCATTGTGTAGTAACCCAAATCATTCATCATCCGCTGCAACGTATCATCAAAGGATTCCAGCCCATCAATCAAGCCATGCTCCAACGCCTGTCCGGCACTGTACACCCGTCCGTCAGCCAGTTGATAAACTTTCTCTTGATCCATACCGCGGCTTTGCGCCACAATTTCTACAAAACGATCATAATATTCATCGCAAATAGATTGATAAATGGCTTTTTGTTCCTCTGTCAATGCCTGATAATAATTGCCCATGGATTTATTGGGGCCAGATGTAATATATTGCACATCTATCCCAAGTTTATCCATCAAGCCGCTCATATCCACAAACTCACCCATAATAACGCCAATGGATCCTGTAATGGCGTTGCGATTGGCATAAATCTCATCGGCTGCACAAGCTTCATAATATCCGCCCGATGCCGCATAACTTTCAATGGCTGCATAAATCGGCCGCCCGGTCATTTCTTTGTACTCCATCAATTTTAAATACAGTTCATCAATTTGATACACAGCGCCGCCCGGTGAATCAATACGCAACAGCAAACCCTGATTGTGGCTGTCCATCATAATCTCATCTACACTGTTTAACAGATATTGCTGATCATACGTATAGCCGTCATTTTCCGATATGGTACCGGCAATATCCAGCACAGCAATATTATCGCCAGCCATAATGCTCATACCCGCAGTGGAATAAATGGCCAAACCAACGCAAACCACTAACAGCATACAAAAAATATAAAACCCTTTTCGATTGGCTCTATTGATTCTCATGTTCTTCATCTCTTTCTATAAAATCTTAATTTTACTATTCTTTTATTCCCCATTATTTTTTATTCTTCCTTCCAAAAACCAATTTTCACTGCTCATCTGTATTTTCTATTTCGGTGTCTATTTCAGTATCTATTTCAATATCCTTTCCATCATCTGTTTTATCAGCAGCATAATGGAATGGGGTAAATTGCTCTGCAATTCCAAATTCGTCCGGACTGCAAACCTGCTCTGCAATAGCCCGCTCTTTTAAATACTCATAAATTTCCGCAAAGGTGCCTGTGATATACGGCACCAGATATACATAAACAGGGATAGACAACAACGTCCCAACTATGATAGCCATGCCCAGTTCCAATGTCCAAACAGCAACCACATAAATTGCCACGATGAATGCATACCAATTAAGAAAGCTGAGATAGACTACAAACAAAGCGCCTTTATAGCCCTTGGTCATTTTTATACTGGTTTTTAAAGCCTGCCGCAAATCAGCATCAGGATTGTCAGCCAGAATAAAATAATATTGTGAATAACTAAAATACTTTATAATTCCCGGTACAATAAACAACAGCAGCCAGAGAAAATACCATAAAAATTTCCATAAACCAGCCAGCATCCATTTGATAATATTAGCAAAGGACATAAAAAAATCATTGACATTGGCTTTTTGCGTTTTGATCAGCTGCAGCATAAACGTGCTGAACGCAATCAGCACAGGGCCTTCCAACAGCAGCAACAGCAAATCTCCCAAATTAAGGGTATCACTGCTGCTGCTGACTACACTCAGAGAAACATAAATGATACCAATCAAACTAACAGTTAACAAAATTTGCAGCCAATTTCCTGCCATTTTATGTTTTGCACTTTTTTTCAAATCTGTATATCCAATCATAGAACAACCTCCCACTTTCGTATATATTTATTGCCATTATAGCATAGACGCAATCATAACTCTATTTTTAAATGCAAAACCACCTAAATCAATCACGTACCGTCACAACCTGTTAAAAATAAAAAATGATATACAAAAACCACAGCTCTCAGCATATGCGCTGCAATATAATTAGAAAAAAATCACATTGCAATTCAGCTATCATATCGGTTAAAATAATAGGCAGTGTACAATGTTGAATTTAGCCAATCACAGAAAAATTATCATAAAAACAAGGTAAAAATCTATCCAAAATAGAATAAAAGCACAAGAACAGATTTTTTAATGAGGTGAGTTTTTTGAATAATAAAATAACTGCCCGCGGGATGGCAGAAGGAGCACTTATGGCGGCACTGGCAGCTATATTCATGCTGGCGGGGAACCTGCCCTTTATCGGTTTATTCGTTCTGTTGTTCTGCAGCATTCCCATTACAGTAGCCACAGTACGCAATAACCCTTTTATTGGCGGTTTATCTGCTGTTTTAGCTGTAATTCTGGCATTGCTGTTTTTAGGGCCAATTGCCGCAATATCCGGCGGTCTTCAGTATATGCTGCTGGGGTGGGTTCTGGGCTACATGCTGTATCATCACAAAAGCAGCAATAAAACCATTGGGGCCGGTGTCATAACAGCAGCATCGGCAGCCCTTGTTATCCTGCTGTTTACCCTTGGCTTAATCGGCTTTACACCGGCATCCATCACAGCATATATGGACAACTATACTGCTGATATGATGGAAATGTATCAAAGCACCGGTATGATTGATATGATGGCGCAGCAGGGTGTTTCCAAAACACAGGTAGCAGAAATTATGGAACAAAGCGTACAGCTGATGATGCGCCTAATGCCGTCTATTTTAATTATCAGCCGTTCTGTTATGGCAGTGATTACCTACTTCCTGACAGTACAAGTATTAAAAAGATTAAAAATACGCATTCCCCGCATTCAAAATTTCCAAAAATGGGGACTGCCCTTCGGCTTTGTTTGGGGACTCATTATCGTATGGGCATTATGGCTGGCTGCTGACTATATTGATATCAGCTGGCTGAATATCTTAACATTGAATTTCCTGATTGTTTATGCGGCACTGTTGTTTTTGGACGGCTTTGCCTTAACCTGTTACTGGTTTAAATTTGAACAGATGTCCACACCAATGAAAGTTCTCGGCGTTCTTTTTGTGCTGTTCTTCATCACAGGTTTCCTGATTGCCTGCACTTTCATGGGATTGGCCGATTTATTATTTGACTTTCGCAAGCTAAGAGTGGATAATAAGAAAGTAAGAAAAGGATAGGGGGAATATCATAATGAAAGTTATTTTATTACAAGACGTACCAAAGGTAGGTAAAAAAGATCAGGTGCTGGATGTAAAAGAAGGCTATGCACGCAACTTTTTGTTTACAAACTGGCTGTAGAAGCCACTCCTGCCAATATGAAAGAATTACAACGCCAGGAAAAAATCCGTGCTGATAAAGCTGCTGAACAAAAAGCAGAAGCTGTTGCACTGGGCCAAAAATTAAAAGATATTACCGTTACCATTCAGACAAAATGCGGCGCTGGCGGTAAATTATTCGGCGCTGTCACCAACAAAGAAATTGCAGAACAGTTGGAAAAATCCACCGGCATTAAACTTGATAAAAGAAAAATCAATCTGGATGAAAATATCAAAACGCTGGGCACCTATCGTCCAATGGTAAAATTACACCCTGATGTACATGTAGAGTTGGCTGTAAAAGTAGTGGAACAAGGCTAAACAAATAAAGAAATAATCATAAAAAAATGAAGACAAAACATAATTAAAAACGAACATGCCGTAAAAGGCATAAGAAAAACTCCTGACCCAAACCAATGAGTCAGGAGTTCTTTTTTTGGCTGATTATTTTCTGCCGGCAAGCTTTATCAGCATCCATGCTGCAAGCTGACATTCCGCTTTATTATCCCAAAAGCATACGGTCATTCACCATTTCATCGCCGCTGGCTTTTTCAAACATTTTTAACAAATCCGGCACATCCAGATTTTTCTTCTCGTTGCCGGATACATCAATAATGATCTGGCCATTGTGCAGCATAATCAAACGGTTGCCGTACCGCAATGCATCACGCATATTATGGGTAATCATCAATGTGGTCAGCTTATCCCGATTAACAATTTTTTCGGTCAATGCCAATACCTTCGCCGCTGTTTTTGGATCCAGCGCAGCAGTATGCTCATCTAACAGCAGCAGTTTTGGTCTGTTAATGGTAGCCATCAGCAGAGTAACAGCCTGCCGCTGCCCGCCGGATAACAACCCAACTTTACTGGTTAAACGATCTTCCAGGCCCAGATCCAGCTCTTTCAGCATGCTTCTGAACTGGTCACGCTGTTTTGCTTTGGCGCTCCAGCTTAACCCCGGCAACTTTCCCCGACGGCTGGCAATGGCTAAGTTTTCTTCAATCTGCATATTGGCAGCAGTGCCCATCATAGGGTCCTGAAACACGCGGCCGATATATTTAGCCCGTTTATATTCAGGCTGCTTGGTAACATCAATATCATCAATGGTAATAGTGCCGCTGTCTACAGCCCATACACCGGCAATGGCATTCAACATGGTAGATTTCCCGGCACCGTTACCGCCAATCACTGTCACAAAATCACCGTCGTTCAAATGCAGATTCAAACCCTGCAAAGCCTTCTTTTCGTTGACAGTCCCTTTATTAAACGTTTTTCTGATATCTTTTACATCTAACATACTGGTCACGCTCCCTTCGCATTGCTGATTTTTTCTTTAAGCAACGGCATCGCAAGCGCAATTACAACAATAATGGCCGTTAAAAGTTTCATATCATTCTGATTCATACCCATCTTCAATACAATCGCAATAACAAAACGATAAACAATAGAACCGCCGATTACAGCCAGCAACCAGTTCATAAAATTACGTGTACCAAATATAACTTCCCCGATAATAACCGAAGCCAAACCAATTACGATGGTCCCTGTGCCCATACCGGCATCAGCAAAGCCCTGGCTCTGTCCCAACAAAGCACCGGCCATAGCTACCATACCATTGCTCAGCAATAAACCAAGAATAATGGTAACGTCGGTATCCACACCCTGAGCCCGAATCATCTGCTTATTACAGCCTGTAGCGCGGATAGCCGCACCAATTTCGGTACCAAAAAACCAATACAAAAAGATAATAATGGCTGCAACAAACAACAATCCGCAAACCAGAATACTTTCATTTTTCCCCAGTCCAAAATTACCGAAGAATGTATATATGGTGTCCATACGCAAAATAGATACGTTAGATTTATCACCCATTACGCGCAGATTAATAGAATACAACCCAATCATCGTTAAGATCCCCGCCAACAATGCCGGAATCTTTAACTTTGTATGCAACAATCCTGTTACGATCCCTGCAACAGAACCGGCCAAAAATGCCAGCACCACCGCTATCACCGGAGAACCGCCTCCGGCAATATAAGAAATTGCTACCGCAGCACCCAGCGGGTAACTGCCCTCCACTGTCAAATCGGCAATATCCAGCACACGGTAGGTTACATAAACGCCCAATGCCAGAATGCCCCATAAGAGCCCTTGCCAGATTGTCGATAAAATTAAACTTGAACTCATAATCAATCTCCTTTCAACCATCCTACAAATATAACCTTTTTTATTTTATCCCAATTTCAAATATTTTGCAATGGGAATGCAGGCTGCAACACAAAGATAAGATAATTTTTTCCGCTGACTTTACAGTAGTAAACCTTATACAGACAAAGGCCGTACTTTATTCTTTACAAACACCATAAAAATGCTCCCTTTCAGATAACAAGATTTTTATGTTTTCTTGTCCGACTGAAAGGAAGCAGATTATTGATTTACAATTTTTCCAGGCAACAGCCTCATCTATTGATTTACTTTCAGTTTATCTTCGTTTCTACAATCTGTGCCTGTTCCAGCAGCTCCTGCGGAATAGATAAACCAATGCGCTCCGCTTCTCCCTGATTAATCACCAAAGTTAAATCTTCCTCGTCGGCATATTCAATGGGCATCTCGGCCGGATCGGCACCGTCTTTTAAAATTCGGACAGCCATTTCACCGGTTTTGTAGCCCAATTTATAATAATCAATGCCATAGGTAGCTGTACCGCCGCCTTCTACCTGACCCACCTCACCGCAGATCACCGGCAGTTTTGCCGCTTCTGTAATGGCAATTACCTGCGGCACACCAGATGCCACCGTATTATCTGTCGGCAGATAGATAGCATCTACCTGATCCACCAAATTTGCGGCAGCCTGCTGCATATCACTGATATTGGAGAATGTGCCTTTTTCCAGAGCAATTCCCTGCTGCTGCAAATATTGCTCTAACCATGCAACCTGCAATTGAGAATTAACCTCGCTGGAATTATAAATCACACCCACTGTTTTAGCATCAGGAACCAACTGCAAAATCAGTTCGCCCTGTTTTTCCACCGGATTCTGATCACTGGTGCCGGTTACATTATAGGCCGGAGCCTCATTGCTTTCCACCAGCTTGGCCTCTACATAATCAGTAATGGCAGTACCTACGATAGGAATATCTTCCGTAGCCGATGCCATCACCTGGGCAGTAGAAGTAGACACTGCGCAAATCAAATCCACTTCTTCATTGATAAACGTCTGCGCAATACTTTCCAGATTGCTCTGTTCATTTTGCCCGTTGCGCTGTACAAAAGTAACCGATTCCCCTTCTGTCAGACCATTATCCGCCAATGCCTGCACAAAGCCCTGATTTGCCGTATTCGCCGCTTCATGGGACGTTAACTGCACAATACCAATTTTATATTGTTCCTCTGTCTCAGCCTGATTTCCGCATCCTGACAGCAATCCCACAGCCAGCATGGCAGCAGCTGCCACAGAACAATATTTGAGCCATACTTTTTGTTTCATAAAAAATCCCCTCCAAATACCTTTATCCCAGTTTATTGTAACGGTTTCCATATTTATTTTCAATATTCCACTTTGATTTAGACAAAATCAGAGATTTATTTCCCGGAAAATTTCCCGCCTGATTTACTTTACTTCCTGACTTTCATGCTGTGCCAAATAGATTGCTTTTTATCTGTTTTTTTCATCTCAGCACATCATCTTGTTCCTAAACCAACGCCCATGATAAAATTCTATAAAAAACTGCCAGCAGGAAATCCTGCTGACAGAAAATATCTTTTGTTATCTTTATTCATTTTCACCATTTATTTAACAGGCAGCAATGTTAAACTGCTTTCCCATTTACCATCGTTTATTTTGCTTCTGTTTTTACCAGTTCCGCTTTTTCCATCAATTCATCAGGAATTTCAATACCGAGAATTTCAACTGCATCCTGATTGATCACCAATGTAAACTCACTTGGATCCTGCACCGGCATTTCTGCTGGTGTGCTCTCCCCACTCAAAATTTGAGCAGCCATTACACCGGCATCATAGCCAATCTGGTAGAAATTAATGCCATAGGTTAAAGTTGCACCGGCAGTTACCTGAGATTCTTCACCGCCTAAAACGACAAGCCCTGCTTCATCGGTGATGCTTATCACCTGAGACATAGCAGAAGCTACATTGTTATCGGTAGGCAGCCACAGGGCATCTACTTCACCAACCAAACTCTGTGCAGCCTGCTGAATATCATTGACAGTCTGAATACTCCGATCTTCGATGGTCAAACCTCTTTCAGCCGCCACTTCTTTCAAAATACCAATCTGTATCTGCGAATTTTTTTCACTGGATGTATAAATCGTACCAATTGTTTTGGCATCCGGCACTACCTGTAATAAAAGGTCAATCTGTTCTGCAACCGGTGTCATATCGTTGGTGCCTGTTACATTGGTTCCCGGCGCTTCATTGCTTTCTACCAGCCCTGCATCCGGAAAACTGGTAATCGCTGTTCCTACAATGGGAATATCTTCTGTAGCCGATGCCATTACCTGCGCTGCTGATGTGGCAATGGCCAGAATCACATCCGCATCTTCGGAAATAAACTGCTGGGCAATGTTTTGCAGATTACTCTGATCATTCTGGGCATTCTGCTGATTGATGGTTAAATTTTTGCCTTCTTCAAAGCCATTGTCTTTTAAACCGTCAATCATACCCTGATTGGCCAGATCCAACGCTCCATGCTGTACAAGCTGCACAACCCCCACTTTGTACTGCTGTCCATCAGCACCTCCGCCGCAGCCGGCCAGCATTCCCATTGACATTGCAGCGATGGCAGCAACTGCTGCACCCTTCATCCATTTTCTCTGTTTCATGTTTACCACAATCCTTCCATCCTTCGTATTTACCTGCCTGATTTGCCATAAACGCAGCCGGCAGTTCATGCCGCGCTCCAAAAAAGATACACAGACGGTATCCAATTTGCTGTTCTTCCATACTACAAGCTCTATTGTAACTGTTCTTTTATCAGATTTCAATATAAATTTATACAAATTTCCGTAAACCTACAAGTGAATATAATAACAAGCATCTCTCCAAATCATCAGGAGGGCAATCTCTTTGCAGAAAGTCCACCTCAAAAATTTTACACCATCGCAAAATACTCCTGTAATCGTCTGTTATTTTAAGTTAAAAAATATACAAAAAAGCTGCTGTTCCATCTTTATAGACTTCACAGCAGCTTTCTATCCTGCAAAAATATAGTTTTTCTTATTCAGCAGCAGATTGGGTAGTTACCTTGGTAGCACTTTCCAATAAATCTGCCGGAACTTCAATGCCTAACAGTTCAACTGCATCGGTATTGATGATTGCCTGGCAATCTTCTTCCGGCATATACTGAATTGGCATTTCTGCCGGAACACTTTCACCATTCAGAATTTTAGCAGCCATCACACCGGCATTATAACCCAGCTGATAGTAGCTGAAACCATAGGTTGCTGTACCGCCGTCTTTTACCATAGAATCTGCGCCGCAAACTACAACAAGACCGGCTTCATCAGTTACACCCACCACCTGTGGGATTGCAGAAGCCACATTGTTGTCAGTCGGCAGCCACATAGCATCTACTTCGCCAACCAGGCTCTGCGCAGCCTGCTGAATATCATTGACTGTCTGAATGGTACGTTCTTCTATAGTCAGATCCATTTCTTCTGCCAACTGTTTTAAAATATCAATCTGTACAAAAGAATTGGCTTCGCTGGAAGTATAAATAACACCGATTGTTTTTGCATCTGGAACCAACTGCAACAACAGATTCAACTGCGCTTCAATTGGGTTCATATCGCTGGTGCCGGTTACATTCAAACCTGGCGCTTCATCGCTTTCTACCAGTTTGGCTTCTTTGTAGCTGGTAATGGCAGTCCCTACAATTGGAATTTCGGTTGTGGCAGATGCTACAGTCTGTGCCGCATTGGTACCAATAGCCAGAATCAAATCACTTTCGTTGGAAACAAACTGCTGAGCAATATTCTGCAGATTACTCTGGTCGCCCTGCGCATTTTGAGAATCCAGTGTTACATTTTCACCAACTACATAACCATTGTCTTTTAACCCATCAATCATACCCTGATTGGCTTCATCCAGAGAACCATGCTGCTGCTGCTGCACAATGCCGATTTTGTATGTTTTACCCTGCTGATCTGCATTGCTGTCCGCATTTTGGTCAGAACCGCCGCAGCCGGCCAACATTCCCATAGACATTGCCGCAATGGCTGTAATTGCGATTCCCTTCATCCACTTTTTGTTTTTCATTGTTATCACAATCCTTTTATCCTTCAAATTGTCTTATGTCCCCATTATGGTAAGACTTCCTTTTATTTTACTCAATTTACAATTGCTTTGCAAGGGGAAATAGTTTTTTTATCCAGTTTTTCTTATAATTAAACCAATTACAAAGGAAATAACCACTTTTTTATTATTTTATATTCGCCGCTATACATTTTTTGGATTTTTCTCTTTGATAATCTGCACAGCCAGCGGCGGATAATTGGGTCTGTTATAAAAATCCGTTACCAGCACCGTATATTGCTTATGATCCAGCTGCTTCAGCCATTGCAGCACAGCATCCCGCTCCAAAAATCCCGTATCGCCTCCATGATAAATAGCCAGAGAAATCAGACCAAGAGGTTTTAATAGCTTTAATCCCTGCTCTAACGCAGCAATGGTCGTGTCCGCTTTGGTAGCAACGGCATGATCTCCGCCCGGCAGATAACCCAGATTAAACATAATGCAGTCCACTGTGCCGGCCTCTGCATATTGCGCCATATGTTCATGCCCATCCAAAACAAACTCCACCTGCTGCAGTCCCTGCTTATTCACCAATGCGGCAGCAGCTTCCAGCGCCTGCGGCTGAATATCCATGGCCAGCACCTTTCCGGCCGGACCTGCCAGATTTGCCAAAAATACTGTATCGTGGCCTTTGCCCGCAGTTGCGTCAATACAAAAAGCACCCTCCTTGATTGACAGCTGTAAAGATTGGTGTAATAAACGAATTGTATTAATTGATTGCGCCAAAAGAGTTCCCTCCTGCTTGTTATTTTTGAAATTTTATGTATATAATGATATATCTTTTATCATGGATTCTGTCAAGGGGGTTTTCTTTTGCAAACATTCAAAAAATGGCTGAACAAAGTGTTTATTGACGGGCTTAGCGGCATGGCCACCGGCTTATTTGCCACGCTGATCATCGGCACCATTATTCAGCAAATCGGTACATTAATCGGCGGGCAGGTGGGCGATACCGTCTATTTAATCGGAAAAATGGCAGCTGCTGTCACCGGGGCAGGCATTGGCTGCGGTGTGGCCCATCGGTTTAAAGAGCCTCCTCTGGTATTATTATCTGCTGCTACCGCAGGTATGGTAGGCGCTTTTGCCTCTAAAATTCTGGCAGGCAGTGTGCTGGTGGACGGCGTCATTCACTTTGCAGGGCCGGGCGAACCGCTGGGCGCTTTCATTGCCGCTTATATTGCCATTGAAGCAGGCCATCTGGTATCGGGCAAAACAAAGGTAGATATTCTGGTGACACCGTTCTGCGGCATTATGGCCGGTTCTGCAGTGGGATTAATATTAGGGCCGCCAATCGCCTCCTTTATGGTATGGCTGGGCTCTCTTATCAACTGGGGCACTGTGCAGCAGCCATTCTTAATGGGCATTATTGTTTCTGTGCTGATGGGAATTATTTTAACACTGCCCATTAGTTCCGCAGCGTTGGGTATTATCCTCAATTTAAACGGAATTGCAGCCGGCGCTGCTGTAGTAGGCTGCTGCTGCAACATGGTGGGGTTTGCGGTAGCCAGCTATCGGGAAAATAAAATCGGCGGTCTGTTGGCCCAGGGGCTGGGCACCAGTATGCTGCAAATCGGCAACATTGTGCGCAAACCAATTATCTGGCTACCGGCCATTATCTCCAGTGCTATCTTGGGGCCTGTCTCCACTGTGCTGCTGGGCATGACCAGCAACGCCACCGGATCCGGTATGGGCAGCGCCGGTTTGGTAGGACAAATTATGACCTTTCAGACCATGGCCCAAACCATACCGCCATCTATCGTGCTGCTTCAGATTATTCTGATGCATTTTATACTGCCCGGTATATTGGCCTTTGGTATTTCCGAATTCATGCGGAAAAAAGGCTGGATAAAAGACGGAGACATGAAATTGGATATATAATCCTTCCATAAAAAAATACTGCCGCAGCAAATCATTTTGGGTTCTTTGCTGCAGCAGTATTTTTTATTTTTTACTATTAAATAAATGCGCTCTTATTCCTGAACGCTGTTGCCAAAATGTATCCATGCCATTGTAAAAAAATCAATGATGGATTCCGCTTAATGCATTATCAATCAGCTTGGCCAATTCCAAAATACTGCGGAATGTTTTTTGTTTATTTTTTTCTTCCCATCCCACAAACCCCTGCCAACTGGCACTTTGACGAAATAATATTTTTACAGTAAATGTGGCCATTGCGCTTTGGGATAACGGCATTTCATTTTTATGAATCGGTTTTACCGGCTCTATTTCTTCTTCAAAATATCTGTTTTGAAATGATGCCTGGGGATAATTATAAGCGTCCATAAACTGCTCAATCTGTAATACTAATTGAGTAAAACTATCAAAAGAGTAAACTTCCTTTTCCTCCGCATTTTGAAAAGTCCCTGTCAAAACTTTATTGGCATAATTATAGACTTTAATAATATAAGTCCTCCGCTTTTCCGAGATTATCCTTTTTCTGACATCCGGCATATGTTTTCCTCCATCTGCGATCTTCTTTCCTTGTTTATAGTATTATAATACCTCGCTGTTACATATTCACTATATTTTTTCATTTTTCTATTTATATTTTAACATTTTTTTATAAAAAAAACAGATACACAATCATATCATTGCCTCATATAAAAATATATCATAAATTACTGTTTAAAAAAGGTGTAGTCTGCGGGCTGCACCCTTTTTTACATGGAAAGCTGTGCATCTGCGCACCACAAAAATATTCCCAAAGATGACATCGTTTTGCTTTTTTCTCTTTGCCGTTGTTTCTCCCCAACGTCCGCCGCAATTTTTGTCGAAGGAAAATGATTTACAGTAATTTCCTTTCAAGCTATACTACATCCAACAGAAAAAGGTAAAATCAGGAAATGAGAAAGGAGAATGCCTATGGATAACGAGAGTAAAGAAAACGAAGAAAGACGGCATCGGCTTGAGGTAGAATCCCTTGTAGCCCAGCTGCGGGCCATTGATGATATCATGTTCCGCAAGCTATGTGAAAATATTGCCTTTGTAGAAGAAATCTTGCGCGTCATATTAGAAGATGATAAAATAACAGTAGTGGAAGTCATCCCGCAGGACAGCATTCAAAATTTGCGGGGACGTTCCGTTATACTGGATGCCTATTGCAAATTGGGCAATGGCAGCTACTGCAATGTGGAGGTGCAGCGCAGTGACAGCGATGATCACTTTCGGCGGGTGCGGTATCATGCCGCCTGCATCACAGCCAATGTGGTAAACCCGGGTGAACAGTTTGAACAAGTGGACGATTTAGTGGTAGTATACATCTCAGAATTTGACCCCTTTGATGAAGGGCGAACAGTATATCATGTACGAAATATGGTAGAAGAAACAGGCCGTGCAGTATTAGACGGATTGCGGGAGATTTATGTCAATACCAAGCATAACGACGGCAGTGAAATTGCCGAACTGATGCAGTGCCTTTTAGAGCCGGTGGTGACCAATCCAAAATTTCCGGCATTGGCTAAAGAATTGCAGGCAGAGAAGGGCAATGTGAAAGGGGATGAATCTATGTGCAAGCTGGTAGAGGAATATGCCCAAAAGCGGGCGAAGGAATATGGAGAGCAGCAAAAGGCAGAGGGCTTGATTGAGGGCAGAAAAGAGGGTATAGAAGAAGGTATAAAAGAGGGCAGAGAAGAAGGTCGTAAAGAAGGAAGAACAGAGGGTTTTTTGGAGGCGCTGGTTTTGCTAGTAAAAGAAAAATCACTGGAACCTGTAGATGCGGCCAGAAAGGCCAATATGAGTGAAAGTGAATTTATGAAGCTGGTGCAGGGA
>USPE01000002.1 GCA_900556545.1 uncultured Peptococcaceae bacterium
GCATCTTTCCAAAATGTCCTGCTGCAGCTTCATTGTCAGCAAAATTTTCTTTTCCGCTGTCTGCGTACCCGCCTCGGCCGCCTCAATGGCATTATCCAATGCGTTGCCTAAAATCAGCGCTAAATCAATAATTTTTATTTTTACATCGCCATACAAAGCAATGGCCGGTATTAAAGTAATATTTTTACTCTGCGCAATATGGATTTTATTAGATAATACCGTATCCAGGACAATATTTCCGGTGCATTCTATTAAATCCATCTGCAGCGTTTTTAGCATTTGCTGTAATTCCTCCAGCGCGACGTTGGATTTCCCCTCCTGAATATACCCTTGCAGTGCCAAAAGAAAATTTTTAGTATCATGGATATATTTCTTTACCGTGTGATTTTTTTGCACCAGTTCGGCATAATGCGCTTCCTGAATCAGCAGCCGCTGTTCAGATAACTCTGCCTCCAGCTTGATTGCCTGCAAACGCTGCATTTCATCTAATATCTTAAAAATCACCAAGTTAGACAGCATCAGCAAAATACTGGTGCATATAAAGCTATCCAATGACGCAGAATCGGCGGTTTCTAAAATAAAATAATAGTTTTGCATCAGTATGATAATTGTGACAATGGGATAAATCAAGAATGCTGCATACCACTTATAGCTCAGTTCCTGTCTTGCAGCATGCCTGTCCCGCTGGTAAAAGTACAAAAAAGAATACAGCACCATCACAATAAATTTAGATAAAAATAAACCTATAACATAGTCGTGTAATTGATGCACACCTACAGCATAGACTTTTCCTGCCAATATCATTAACACAGCATGTACACCATACTCGGCAATTACATTTACCAATAAAAAGAACAGTGTCATAATTACCTTTCTGAAAATATTCCCTTTATAACAGCAAGCTAATAGCAAGTAGTAGATAAAACTCAGCGCAGTCTTTTGCCAAACATTGGCTAAATAATAGGAACTGCTTAACTTGAGAAAGAATATGACAAGGAAAAAAACAAAAACTATTTTTTTAGAAAACCGCCAGCGCTCAAAAAAGATTCTAAAAAATAAATATGCTAATAATAGTTCAAAAGCCACACCAATAAAATCAAGAATTAATTTCATAATGGCTCCTATCCTTCAAATCTTGCATAATAATATTGGTGATATTGTTCTTTGGCCTTTTCTTTACATCTTCGGCTAATGGGCAAAACAATCAGTTCATCTTTGGGCAGATAACCCAATGAAACGGTTTCATCCTTCATCTTTTTGATGTATCGACAGTTGACCAGATAGCTTTTGTGAATCCGTATAAAATGATACACGGACAGCGCTGTTTCCTGCTCACCAATTTTGCCATACATTTCATAGAGTTTCCCGTTTTTCATGTGAATCATCAATTTACGTTTATCCGATTCCATATATACAATATCTTTCATTTTTACTTCTATCACTTCTCCACCCTGCGGGATCCGAAAAATATCGTGGGCTATGCGATAATATTTTATGCACCGCTTAAATTCTTCCGCAAATAACTCTGCATCCAACGGTTTTAATAAAAATTGAAAGGTACGCAGATGAAAAGCGGAAGATACATATTGGGTATAGGCTGAAATAAAAACCAATATCAAGTCGGGATTTTTTATTTGCAGCTGCCGGGCAAGCTCCAAACCGGTCATTGCGCCATCCAGTTCAATATCCAAAAACACCAGATCAAACAACTGGTTGCTGGCCAGCATGGCCTCTGCAGAACCAAATTCATAAATTTGCGTGATCATTTGCCCTTGCTGTTTCTCTATCTCCTGCCGCAATTGTTCACGAATTGGTATATTGTCTTCACAAATTCCAATTATCATAAATATCCCTCCTGTCATTGTTTTTATAGTACAATATTGTTTCAGATAAAATCAACTGCCCAACATAATAATCAAAAAATTATTACGTTGGACTATCCATTATAAAAACAGTTCCATTCACAGCAGCATAACCGCATAAAGCCTGTTAAAGCCATTTCAATCTGCCGATTATGACAAAATTTGTACCGTTTATGACAAATTAATTGCTTCGTTTGTATTTTACTGCTATGCTTAATGGATAGTATTTCATGTATGGCCCTGCTTTTATCTACGGATCGTTATCAACTGAAAGAGGGATTATTCTATGGAACCAATTTTAGTTTTACAGCACGTTACCAAACAATACGGAAAAAATTTAAGTATATTAAAAGATATCAACTACACATTTCAAAAAGGAACATTCTATGGTGTGATTGGAGCATCGGGCGCAGGTAAAACAACACTGTTGCAGCTGCTGGGTACATTGGATGAAGTTACTTCCGGCGAATTATATATTAAAAATCGTCCTGTTCATAACTTAAACAGCAAAGAAAAAGCTCAACTGCGCAATCAACACATTGGCTTTGTATTTCAGTCCTATTTTTTGAACAGTAAACTGACTGCTGTAGAAAATGTAATGCTGCCCATGTTAATTACAGAGCGTTCCTTTGCTCTGTGTCAACAAAAAGCAACAGAACTACTGGTGCAACTCGGTTTGGAACTGCGATTGACCCACTTGCCCGGCCAATTATCCGGCGGCGAACAACAACGAGTTGCCATTGCCCGTGCCCTAGCCAATGATCCGGACATTCTTTTAGCGGACGAACCTACGGGTAATTTGGACGAAGAAACTGAGCAATCTATTATGCAACTTTTTTGTGATTTGGTGCAAAACACCGGAAAAACAATCATTATGGTTACCCACAACCGTTCATTACTACATGCTGTTGATCAGGTGTTGTTGCTGGAGGAAGGTTGCTTAAAACAACTTTAGCAAAGGGGATTGGTTATGGACAAAAAGGCAATTTTAAGAAAAAGTTTATCCTTACATAAAGGGATTGTCCTGTTGACTATTTTATTGTTAGCAACTTTGTTAACTGGAGCGTTTATCAGTTATACGCTCTCTAACAGCATTCCTCAGATGATAGAAAAACAAAAAAATACCAACATTGGCGCACGAATCCTTTTTATCACACCTGATGATTTAACCTGGGAACAAGGTGAGATAGAGCAATTGAACCAACGAGAGCATATTGAGCTTATTTTTTCACAAGAGGAAGGATATTGGGGGAATACGGTAGACACTGCAGAAGGAGCAATCAATGCCAGTTTTCTTGGCTCAGTAAACAGCATGTTGCCGCAAGATATCATTCTGGGAAAATCTCAAAACTTAGAAGACTACGAGGTTTTAATCCCTTCCAAGGTAGTGTTCCCCGATGGCAGTACAGCAGATGGGATTGATTTTATTGGGCAAACCTGTTCTACAAGTGCTCCCTGCCCTACTTATATAGATGCACAACATCATATTGATGAATCCAAAACAACCTATCACACAATAGAATTTAACATTGTAGGGGTTTATGATGTAACAAAACAGGTTCACGACGAAAATCAGTTCTTTACCACTATGGAAACTGTTAAACATCTATCTCACATTACCAATGGTAATCTATATGATTTTATGGAACCGAACCAAACTATGATGCTCTTAACCGATACCTACACCCATGCTCAGCAATTAGGATTGCAGCTCAAAACGGAAGGATATGATATTGGTATGGGCTTAATTTTTGATTATGCACTGTTATACGGCATCCAATATTTAAGTGCGGCCATCAGTATTCTTACCATAGTACTTAGCTGTTGTATTGTATTCTTTCTATTAAGGAGAAATATCCGGAAAAAATATACCGATATTGGTTTATTAAAAATAATTGGCTACCAAGATAAACAGATCCTAAAACTTGTGGCAGAACAATGTTTTATCCTGTTTTTTATTGCCGGTATACTGGCAATAGGAGGTTATGGTTCCCTATATCCGCACATCAACAATGCCTTATTTGCTGCGGTTTATCTGCCCATTTTTTCTACCCGTTTTTTGTTTGCCGCAATTGTATTCTTGTTTGTGATTCCGGGTGTAACACTTCTATTGTTATCCAAACAGTTAAAAAAGATTTCACCCATTGTAATGCTGAAAGAAGAGGATGTATGAAAACATATTTCAATTTATTGCACATGGCTTTGCAAGAACAAAAACGAACCGGACAATTTAAGTGGTTCATCATACTGTTACTCTGTATTGTGTTTATGATGAAAGTTGCTTTTTTTGCACAAAGTACGGCATTACTTTTATCCGCTAACGGTGTGGATGTGGTATCACAAGCAGCGCTGCATGGTTTGCAGCTTTTGGCGGTATGTACTTTAATCATTTTTTTAATTTGTTTTACCATTCTCCAACTGATGAAAATACAGGATTTACAGAAACAAATCATCCTATTGAAAATCCTTGGGTATCGGAATATACAAATTACATATTATTGTACATCCGTCTGGTTTTTCATCATAGCAGCTGCCGCATTATGCGCCAACCTGTTTCTTTTTATCGGCGGATATGGGATTTTAAATCACATTGGTTTCACAGCTATTGATTTCCAATTGTCTGTGTATCTTCAAGCCGTTGTCTATAGTGACAGTTTGCTTTTTATTTATACCTTTTTTCTCTTCACATTGCAGCATTGGTTTATAAAAAGTATTATAAACCGGCACTTTCTAAGGAGATGATGTTTTTTGAAAATTAAAAAAGTATATTATTTCTACAGTATGATTACATGTTTGATTATCATCAGCGCCGTCCTGTGCAGTTATTCTAATTTTGCAGCGGTTCAAAAAGGCGGTATGCAATTTATCGTACACAGTGAGCAATATCAAATAACCGAACGTCCTTTTCGGGAACCCGTTTCATTTACACTTGATTGGAACAATATAGAAGCATCTATCGGTAAAGAAATTTTTCGAGATGATGACTGTGTCATTTCTATCCAGACAATCCAAGATGATAACAACGGCGGATATAAAATCTTTTTTGATGCAAGAGGTTCTTATCATCAAGACGGCGCTAGATTGATAACGCTGTTATCACATGAGCAAGAAAACGCAGATGGCTATCTGCGCACAACTGTAGGCGATTATCAATATGAAACGAAACAGTGTTACACAAAAGCCCCAATCTGTTATTTAGATGGGGATACGTTTGCCTATTCTGTTTTTCCGTTAGAATGTTATCTCCATGGGCAACTGCTGACCACAGAGCAAATCAGAAATAATAATCACACAGTGGAAATAGAGCTGGTGGGATTAAAGGAAGTTGTTTGGACACGAATTTAAGTTTACTCTTGATTGGCATCGACAAACCAAGATGATAACAATCATACAAAAGCGCATGCGCACTTATGAGGAATACGAGCAACGCTCACCGATATACAACGGAGGATTTATCTATGAAACAGGCTCACAGAAAATCAATTGTTTTACTTTGCCTGCTTACAGCTTTGAGCAGCTGTCTGCTGGTCTATTATGCAGGCGGCATTATCCAAAGCGCAGAATCTGCTGTTGCCGGATTTATGGCGTTGCACTGGAATCGGCTCAGCCTTGGGTTCTTTTTGTTATGGTTTATGGGCACGTTGCTGCTGTTGACCCACACCGTTGCCCAAAGTAAGAAAGAGCAGCTAACTTGCACAACAAAAGGGATTTTATTAACTGCCGGTAAAAAATCTTGGCGTTTATGCCTTCTTCTATGCTCTATTTACGCTTATGGTTTCCTGTATACGTATATGCTTATGTTGCTGCTTAAAGTTAAACAATATTATAATCCGGCTACCATGGTTTATGTATATGGCACAATGGCTTTTCTTTTAACAACGGCTCTGATTGGATCTTTCTTTCGGTACAGTCCGTTCTTTTCCAAACAAAATCATTGCAAAGATATCTTTTTAAATGCAGAAAATTTTGCACTTTATCATTGCGCTTGTGTAATTGTGCTTGTCATGCTGCTATATGGAAAAAATCTATTTTTTACTTGAGATAAGCAAAAACACTATCCACTAAAAAAGGCTCTATCGTCAATGTCAGGGACTAATTCCCGCACTGATGATAGAGCCTTTTTCTTTTTATATAAATATCTCTTTCATTACACCCTGTTCCATATCATCAATGTTATAAATGTGCTCCATCACATCAAAAGTTTCCCGCAGATTTCCTCTGGCACTTTTCCACCCAATACCATCTGTAAACCATACAAATTCAAACCCATCTACTGTATCTGCTTCTTGTGATAACATCTTATAACTACGTGCTGTTTCATTTAATTTAGAGCCACCGCTGGAGTAGAAATTTGTTTCTATTGCGTAGATTTTATTTTCTGTCTTAATAACAAAGTCAAATCTCTTCGCTGCTTTTCCCTGATTTGATAGTGCAGATAAATCTATATTCCATTTTTTTTCAATGTCAACAAGATACATCTCCTTAAAGTAATGAACATTTCTTTTGAAACCAGCATCTTTTATGTATTTTTCAACTAAATCCTCCATTAAATGGCCGCCTCTGTTTTTACGCCCATTGGAATCAAGCCCTGTTTCTACTCCCATTACATAATCTACAAGGTTATGGATAAGATGGTTCTGCAACAAATCGAACAATCCTGTTTTCTCCATAAAGTAACAGTATCGCTCCAGTGTTTCAGATAAATGACGATTCGCTCTATGTTCTTCATCATTCAATATACCAAAATTGAATTTATATAGATATCCGCCATTCTCATCTTGGCAATAAATTTCGTTTTCTCTTTTAGCAAGTAAAACCGGAATCACTTTTAATGTATTGGGATAGTTCTTTATAATATTGATAAAGTCTTCTTTAATATTTTTACTGCCAATAAGAGAATTTAAAATATGAAGCTCAATCTTAATTGCATCTACATTCCTATATACCTTTTCAAAGTCAACATAATACGCATAACTTGATATGCTGGCTTTAAAATTTCCTAACCATTCATCAAAGTTTCTGTTTCTCATTTTGTACTTTCTCCAATCTTCTTTGCGTAATTTGTAAATATTCTTCTACATTGTCTATACCAATAAACTTTCTATTATGTTTTAGTGCAACTACTCCTGTTGTACCTGAACCACAAAACGGATCTAAGATAACTTGTCTTTCTTCCGTTGAAGCTAATACAATTCGCTCTAATAAATATTCTGGCTTTTGAGTTGGATGTTTCCCTTCTATTTTTTCACTTTGCTTTGTTAAACTACCTATCCAAACATCTTTCATTTGTTTACCTTCATTTAATTCTTTCATTTTTTGATAATTAAAAAAATGCCGACACGTTTTCTCATCCTTCCGAGCCCACAATATAGTTTCGGTAGAATGGGTAAAGCATCGACACGCTAAATTTGGCGGTGGATTTGTTTTCTGCCAAGTAATGTTATTGATAATTTTAAATCCTTCCTGTTCCAATGCCATACCAATTGAATAGATATTGTGCAATGTCCCTGAAATCCAAATTGTTCCGTTTGGTTTTAATACTCTCTTACATAGTTTTATCCATCTTCTATTAAATTTGTGCTTTTCTTCGATGCTTTTTCCATTTTCAAATTTCAATTTATCCCAAGCTCCTTTATTCACAGACACCATCTTACCGCCTTGACACGTTACTCCGTCATTGCTTAAAAAATAAGGCGGATCAGCAAATATCATATCGACACTCTCTGTCTTTATTTTTCTTAAAATCTGAAAGGAATCGCCCAATACAATTCCTGCATCGTTCGTTTCATAATAAAAAGGGACTGTCTTGGCAATTATTTTTCTCATCACACCAACCCCTACCTCAATAATTACATATGATTACTTCTTCTCCAACACGTTTGGAAGCATCTGCATTAATAAAACGTTTTACGCTGAGTACATCAATTTTATAACCTTTATTTCCATATAATTCGTTGATGAATTCCGTATTGTGATTCGTTAACATACAGTAACATCCTCTTGTTGTTAATTCATCAAATAAATTTGCAAGTCGCTTATGACTTTCAATATCAAATCCTTCTTTCGTATAAGATTCAAACGATGTAGGATTTAACGGAGCATATGGACTATCAAGAAAAATAAAGTCTCCTGTATTTGCGTTTTTACAGGCTTTTTCAAAATCGCCTTCCATAATATTCACATTTTTTAGGTATTTTGAAATCGCCATAATAGAATCTTCATCTACCGATTTTGCCCTGCTATTATTGTATGGAACATTAAACAAACCTTTTCCATTCACCCGGTACAACCCATTAAAGCAATGTTTATTTAAGAATACAAACAACGCTGCCAGTTCTATATCAAATTCGTCTTTCATCATTTTATCGTTATAATATTCTCTCAATGAATAGAAGTATTCCTTTCCATCTTCCCACATTTCTTTATCTAAAAGAGTAATCCATTTTAAAAATTCAAAAGGCTCTGTTTTTATACATTGATAGGTGTTTATTAATGCTTTGTTAATATCGTTGATAATAGCATCTTCTGGTAATAATTCAAATAGAACCGCTCCTCCGCCTATAAATGGTTCATAATATCTATTGTATTTTTCAGGCATTCTTTCTCTGATTGGTGTTAACAACTGGCGTTTTCCACCAGCCCATTTAACAAACGGAGCTACGCTTGAATTTTTCATTTCGTCTTCCTCATCTCTATAACTTTGTAAACATATTGCTACATCATTATAGATTGATTTAATTAAAATAACAACTGGAACTTTCACGCAATGTGATAATCTCTATTTTTTAAATATAAATATATACTCATGAGCCAACAGAAGAAAGTTGTTATTTCTTTTTTCCCATACCTTAGTCGATTTACAATTATGCTGCTCTTTTAAAATAATTTCTTTTAATTGAAATCCGGTTTTTATAAAGCATTCCATTGTTTTGAAACCCAGTGGTATCATCTGTCCTTTTTTTCTAACGTCCCCCATCATTATTGCACAGGTTTTTCCTTTTTTCAAAACTCTGTACGATTCCTCTGCTACTTTCTCCATCTTTTCAAGAAATTGTTCTACTCCTAAATGCGATATATCTCCATTTATATTGTCACTATAACGAATAATATCTGCATATGGTGGATGGGTGCAGATTAAATCTATCTTTTCTTTTTTAAGAAAATCTAATTGCAATGCATTTCCTTCCCTTATAAGTATTTTTGACTTTGTGCCACTTTCAAACTGGGTATTTTTTTCTGAAATAGCAATTGACTGTGGATTAATGTCAACACCTACCGCATTGCGATTAAGCAGTTTTGCTTCAACAATGGTTGTGCCACTTCCTAAGAATTGATCTAAAATCCAATCCCCTGGATTTGAATACCGCAATATGATGTTTCTGGGAACATACGGTGACCAATTACCTCTATATACTCCCGAATGTGTTGCCCAACTCCCTCTATTGGGAAATGACCAGATTGTGGTAGGTTCAAGCGAAAAATTCTTTGGTTGCAGTTCGATAAAACATACCTCCTACACTTCTATTTTAACGTATATATCTTATACGATTCTCAGGAAAAATCTACCTTCTTACTTTCACTATAGGTGAATTTGTTTTATATTTTTTCCATGCCATAATATTCACATATAGTGAAAGGAGTTTTCCCAATGTATTTTAACAACGACTCAGAACTTTATAAAATAATTGGTCTTAATATAAAACGTTATCGGGAACGTGCAAAACTCACACAAATACAATTAGCCGATCGTGCACAAATCAGTATCAGCTATCTCTCCAAAATAGAAGCCTCTGGCTGCGATAAAAGTCTTTCCATTTCTGTATTAAATCAAATTGCAAATGTTCTAAATATTGATATTACAGAATTTTTTAAGGAGGTATAATTTGTATGAAATTAATTGATGCTCAAGAAAGAATTGAGCGGTTAGCTTATAGACCATTCAAGCAGTATCTTTCTCCTTCTCAAATTCAAGATGCTATGATGAAAATTAACAAAGGGAAAACCGGACAACTCTTAGAGCTTACTATCGGTCTCAACCTTTCAAACACCACCCTTGATTTTGAGGACGGGGAATTAAAAACTAATAAATGTAATCGTTCTGGACAACCTACACAAACAATGTTCATTACGCAAACTGCTTCTATTATTGATGAACTACTTTCATCAAAACCATTTAAAAATTCCAAGCTATACGAAAAAATAAACAGAATGCTCTATGTTCGCATTTCTAAAGACGGACCGCCAAGTGAATGGATGTTTCTACCACCTATACAAGTCGATTTATCATCTGCCAAATATTCTGCATTAGCAGTTCAATTAGAAACCGATTATTATGATATTTGCAATGAGCTTAATAAGCAATTGTGTGTTTCACCTAATGCCATGTTACATACTGCTAATGGAAAATTTATTCAAATACGAACGAAGGATTCTATGCCTTATTCTCCAATCTATTCTCAGCTTTATAACAGGACCATCTCAGATAAAAATAGAGCCTTTTATTTTAAAATTCTTGGTTTGAAATATATAATTTCTCTTGAAGATTAAACTATTCAAAATCTAATCAGCTATTACTAAAAGGGAATCAAAATACACCGATCCCCTTTTTTCATTATCTATCATCTTGAATTTCTACCGTTTCCACTATTACAGTACAGATTTCTATATTCTTTCTGTATCTGCTCTGCCAACCACAACATTGCACTCTGTCATAAAATCTCTGGCAAAGCTATATTTATATTCTCATGATTATATTCATTATTTTGATGCACTTTCTTCAGCTACAATCACTCCACTAAAAAAGGCTCTATCGTCAATGTCAGGGACTAATTCCCGCACTGATGACAGAGCCTTTTTTTATACATATACTTCTTATTTCATCACTTATATTTTTAACAATAGTGTTACAGCTTGGTTACAACATCGCCTTTTTGGATGCGGCCGCCATGAATCACCTTGCAGAACAATCCTTCCGATGGCAGCAAGCTCACGCCAAAGGTGCGGGTTACCACACTGGGGTGATCGGGTTTGCCAATTTGGCTTACCTGCAGCACAGCCTCTGCTCCCAGCTGAAATTGATCGCCCGGCTGCAGCGCCAGAGTGTCCATCTCTTCAATGAGGATATTTTCGGCAAAATCTCCGGGCCCCATCTGTAATTGATGGGCTTGGTTGGATGCTGTCAAACTGCCCCGGTTTAAGCAGGTCACCTGTCGGTCCCAGTCACCGCCGTGTCCGTCCCCTTCGATGCCAAACCCTTCGATAATGTTGGCAACGGCAATTTCTTTTTTTAATTCGCCTCTTTTTTCGCTGATACAAATGGAATATACCTTTGCAGTCATTGTATGGCCTCCTGTCTTGTGGTTTCTATCATAATTTTTGTCATAATTTTTATCATAGTTTCTATTATATATAACTGAACTATAAATGAACATAACGAAACACTGTTATTTTTTGGTGTTCTCTGTTTTCTGGCCGTCTGCTGCAGTCTGGTTTGCCTTAGCAGCCTCTGTCTGTTCGTTATTTGCTTCTGTGTTGTTTTCTGCGGCTTCCTTCTTTGCTTCTTCTGCTTTGATTGCCGCTGTCTGCGCTGCCCAGCCTGCTTTAAAGCTGTTTAAGGTCTGCTCTGTTTCGTTTACCCAATAAGGACGGGCCTGCACTTCACCGGGCACAGCCCAGTCGCAGCCATTCCACCAGATAGCCACCTTAATGGCCGGATATTTGGGCAGCTGTTTGAACATATCGGTGATCCAGGCTGCTTTGTCGCCGCCGATGCTGCTGCTGGCAAATTCGGTAATCATAAGGGGCTGACTGAACATAGCAGTATATTTGGCATACAGCTTGCTGTAAATGGTATCAAAACTGCGCCAGCTTTCACCTTTATAGTAGGTGCCGGTGTTATAACCGGTTAGGCCGACGATATCTACATATTCATTCCCCGGATAGTACATCTCCATGGCATTCCAGGTAAAATCAGGGAAGGATTTCTCGTTGGGATTCCATACCCACAGCACATTGTTGGCGCCCTGCTCTGTAAAGATATCATGAATGTACCGATAGCATTTTTTATAAATTTCGGTATCTTTCCCGGTATGGTAAGCGGAGTAAATGCACCAGTCCCCGTTCATCTCATTGGCAAACCGCATCAGCACCGGATGTTCAAATTTGGCCACCGCCTGGGCGTAGCGTTTAAAGTAATCGTCATACTCCCCATTTAAAATATCATACATGGCGTTGTCCTGATTGTAATCTCCGGTCTGCAAGGTCAGCTCCATAATATATCCATTGTTATAGGCGTTCTGCAGCTCTTTTGCTACGGTATCAATGGGAACCTGACCGAATAAATGATGATAATACAAAATAAATTTAAACCGCTGACCCATCTGGTTTTCCAGCTTCATCAGTTTGGATAAATCGCTGGGCGCTACCGGCTCAAAAATTCCCCAGGTTAATGGGGCATCCTGGCTGAAATACTGCTCCAGCAGATATTTTGTTTCCAGATTCAATCGGCTCAGACGCTGCTCGGTTTCGGCAGCAGTTTCCTGAAAAGAAACAGCTTTGGCTGCGCCCTGCGCTTGTTTGCACTGGAAACTTTTGAGCACAGACATATATTTGCTATCGCCGGAAATATCTCTGTTGGATTTGAAAAAGATGCTGTACGCCTCGGTGGCGCTTTTGCGAATATCCGCTGTATAGTAGTAATTAAAATCATTTTCTACATTTTTTAGTTTGGTGCGGTTCCATTTGGTAATGTAAACGGTACGCCCATTGATGGTCTGCTTGCTGCAGCGGTAATTCTGATGGTCAACACCATTGGAGGAAAATCCGCTGTTGGAATAATTGACATAGCTCATATAGCTGCTTGTCTTTAATGGCTGATAGTACACCTCAATCTGGCATTCATCGTTGCGGAATATGGTGCATACGTCACCCAAGCTGGTGTCCACCTGCATATCCGCCGGATAAGACAAACTATAGCCCAACCCATCGTTGCTGTAAGAATTGGTGCCTGCATATGCGGCTGCCGCTCCCACTGCATAAAACAGGAAACAAAAAATCATCACGCAAATTATTTTATGTCGTTTCATATTGGTTACCTCTCTCTGTTATATTTCATTCCCTGTTTGGATAATAACACAATTTTCTCCATGAATCAACTTTATTTCCTGTTTTGACTGCGTAAATTTACTGCAGGAAAGAAAAAACGAACCCATCCCAAAGTGCAATCGGTTCTATTGGTGTATCAACAGCGGGCAATATCCGTTGCAGCGTCCACCTCTGAATGGACTTTCTGCAAAGATATTGCCCGCTTAACAATTTTGAGAAATATGATTACAAATTAAACTACGATTATTCACCGGCAGCATCCAACAGATACAATGCATCATTTCGGCCCTGACCGCCAAACAGATAGTTATACTGCACAGCCTTATACTCCTCGATCCACTGCTGCTCTGCCGTTTCTTCGGTAAATTCATGGTATTGTCCTGTTTTATCCGTATAGCCCAAGGTGTTAATCATGGGCACCTGCTGCTGCAGTTGCGCCAAATATTGGTGATAGGGTGTCATTTCCAGTCCTGCTGTTTGCAGAACCAGAGTGGACAAATAGTTTAAACTGATCTGGTCATAGGTTGCTTCGGCAATATCGTAATTGGCCCAGATGAAAAACGGTACGGTATATCGTTTTTGCAGCTGTTCCATAGATAGTTGATCCAAAGGCGCGCCCAATAATTCTTCTACCAGTTCTTCTTCAATGGCAGGCTGATGGTCGCCAAAAAATACAAGAATGGTTGGCTCGTCCACCTGTTCAAAATAGGCAATCAGCCGTTCCAGCGCCTGGTCGGAGGTACGCAGCACCGACAGATATTCGGCAGTGCCCGGACAATAGGTATCCACTCCCTGCACCGAAACCCATTTGGGAATGCCATCGGTTCCCAAACAATAGCTGCCGTGATTCTGAATGGTTACATTGAACAGAAACAGCTTATCATCGCCCTTTTCTTCAAACAACTGAATCACCGTATCATAGCTGCTGTCATCGGACACAAACATATTGCGCACATACCGGGGATCATCCATATCCTCTGTGGTCAAATATCTGTCAAACCCCAGATAAGGATATACGATATTCCGCCGCCAGCTGGTAGGCTTGCCCGGATGAAAGGCCACTGTCTGATACCCTTGCGCTTTTAAGGTGGTGGCCAGGCTGGGCAGATCTCTGGTGATAAACTGCTGATACACACTGCCGCCCGGCGGCAAAAAGGCCATGGACATGCCTGTCAAAAATTCAAATTCGCTGTTGCAGGTGCCGCCGCCCACCACACTGACTGACAAATCACCTCGTATGGTGTTTTCCTGCAGCGATTCCATGTACTCCATATAGGGCACACTGGTCTGAAATTCTCCCAGCACCCGCAAATCCGAATAGGATTCATTCATAATGGTAATGATATTTGGTTTTTCCTGCTCTGCATTGACAGCTACCACTGCCTGCTGCCCGGACCGTGCCGTTGGCCCCTGGGGCTGATAGGAAATCAAGGCAGTGCGGGCAGCGCTGGCAGATGCAGTCTGCACGCCGCTGTTCTGCACAATAGATTGCACCTGCTGCGGTGAATAAGCATCCGGTTTTTCCGGTTTCAGGTAATGACCATTCAAAGCAATGGAAAGCACTGTGCCATTGGCAATGTAGCATTGCAGCGGATTCCAGAAATTCATGGTCAGCTCCTGTTCTTCCCAGAACGAATCGCTGTAAAAATAACTGACCGACCCGCCGATAAAACACAGCAACACCACGTTCAGAATCAACGTGCGCCATCTTTGCCGCTGAAACCGAAATTCTGCCACAGCTGCCATACTCAATGCCAAAAACAAACTACTGCCGGTCAGCAGCAGCTCATAATCCAGCGCAATGGTATAATGCTCCGCCACATTGGCTGCTGTGCCCACTGACATGATATCAGCCAGCTGCAGCGGAATGTTGCGAAACAGCAGTACAAAGTGATTGACCACTGCAACCAGATAGATAAACAACGAACCGCCGATTATGCTGAACCGATAATGACTGGTGCACACAAAAAGCACCACATAAATAATCAGACACCAAAAATAGTTCATCCAGAACAGATTGGTTTCTATCAGCGCCGCATCCTGTCCGGCCAGTATTTCCACCAAATACACCATCACATAGGGCAGCACCAGCAAGGAAGCCAGCATCCAAACCCAGTTCAGCCACGTCGGCAGCTTCATTTTTACCGAACACAAATAACAGCCGCCAATGAGCCCAAACAATACCAGCGCCAGCTGCTCTCCCTGCAATGCGCCATCTTCCGTAAAAATCGGCAGCTGCCACAACATCAGCAGCAAACAGCCGATAAATAAAATCGCCGTACCTTGCACCCGTCTTTTTGATACAGAACAATACAAACCATTACCCCCAACTCATTGATACTTGCTCAAACAGCACTGGCTATGACAGTGCCATTTATCCGTTTTTGACATTTTACAACGATACAATTTGATGTCAATTCTCAACTGTCCAGATATCTTGACAATTTCCTACAAAACACTATAATATACTATAAAAAACAAATAGTCAAAAATTTATTTTTTTATAGATTTTTCGCACTGTTTGTTATGCACATAATTTCGTATCAAATTTTCAGCTATACGGTAGAAAATCCTACTGTATAGCTGTTTTTTTGTGCATAACAACTATACTTTTTCAAGTCTTAAAATCTATACTTTTTTAACAACCATTTTCATCTGCTATCTTATCAATCTAATTTTTATCAAATTAGATCAGCATTGATTCTCAAGGAGGCGCTTTTATGCCAACAAGCATCCTTTCTCTCATTGTTCCCTGTTATAATGAGGAACAAACTTTGCCGCTTTTTTATAACAAACTGATTTCCATATTGCAAACCATGGATTGCCAGTATGAACTGATTTTTATTAATGATGGTTCTGTTGATCGTACCTTAACCGTATTAAAAGAACTCAGTAAGCAGGATTCCCATATCTCCTATCTTTCTTTTTCCCGCAATTTTGGGAAAGAAGCTGCTATGTATGCCGGTTTCTGCAATAGCCATGGCGATTATATTGCTGTAATGGATGCCGATTTACAGGATCCGCCTGAATTACTGCCCCAAATGCTGGATATTTTACGCAACGGCGATTATGACAGCGTTGCGACCAGAAGATGTGACAGAACAGGTGAGCCTTTTATCCGCAGTCGTTGCGCGCAATTATTTTATAAACTTATCAACCGCATTTCTGATTGTGATATTGTGGACGGCGCCAGAGATTTCAGACTTATGCGGCAGGAAATGGTAGAAGCCATTGTCCAAATGCATGAATTAAACCGCTTTTCTAAAGGAATTTTTGGCTGGATTGGTTTTCGCACTTACTGGCTGTCCTATGAAAACAGAAATCGCTCTGCCGGGGAAAGCAAATGGAACTTTTGGAAACTGACTAAATACGCCATTGATGGTATTATCAATTTTTCACAAGCACCGCTCAGCATTGCTTCCTGGTTTGGTCTGATTATTACAGCATTTGCTTTTCTTGCTGTTTTATTGATTACTGTTCGCAAACTGTTATTTGGCGACCCTGTAGATGGTTGGGCTTCTTTGGCCTGTATCATTACATTTTTAGGCGGTGTACAGTTATTCTGCATGGGCATCATGGGGCAATATATTGCAAAAACCTATACAGAAACAAAAAAACGCCCCCACTATATTATCTCAGACACCAATATGCAGTCCATTGAAAGGATTCGATAATTATGACCACCATACCCGTTCCTTTAACAAGAAAAGAAAGATTCAAGCTAGTTGGATTTTTTGTTATATTATTTGGCTTAGCAGCTCATGGTTATTGCTATTTTAATCTGCTTTATTCCCATGATTCCTTACATATTGTGCGCAGCATCCAGGAAAACGCACTGCAAATTGGTCTTGGCCGCTTCGGTATACCAATTTATCTGCAGATTAGAGGGTATATTGCTATGCCTACCATTGTTGGCATTTTATCCTTATGCTATTTAACCGTTGCCATCTTTGGTATTGTTTCTCTGCTGGATTTGAATAGCAAACCTTTCATTGCTGTCATTTGTGCTGTCCTAACCACCAATGAGTCCATTATTTTTCTAAATGCTTCTTATATTGGCGTTGCTGATGTTTACATGCTGTCGCTTTTACTCGCCATTGGCTCTGTATATATCACAGAGCGATATCGTTACGGAATTTTTCTGGCTCCTATACTGCTTTGTTTCTCTTTAGGTCTATATCAAAGTTATTTTCAAACTGCTGTATTTTTATTTTTGATTTTGATTGCAAAAAGGGCATTTGAAAAACAATCGGTCCGTATAATATTGCTATCTGGAGTAAAAGCTTTATCCACCCTGCTTCTCAGTCTTTTGCTGTACGTGCTCATCTTGCGGTTTTTATTGCAGCACAACATCGCAGAACTGGTAGATAGCTATAATGGCCTATCCAATGTAGGAAATTTTGGCACATTCGACCAACTACTGCAATTATTAAAAGAAACTATACTCTATCCTATGCACTATTTTTTGTCTCCAGCACTTTGCAACAGTCAGGTTATTGCCATCTGTAATATTATCTTATACCTGATTTTGCTGATTGCCCTTATTCGACTCCTATGGCACAAAACCATACCTAAGGAAATTTTCGTTTTACTGATATTGACATTGTTACTGATGCCCCTTGGAATGAATATTATCTTTTTCATTTCTAACGGACTGGAGCACACCTTGATGATATTTTCCTTTTTTCTCGTTTATGTGTTTCTCTGTTATCTATTAGAACAAAACCAAGTGATTTCGCCAAAACAAACATCCAACAAAAAACAGCCATGGTCTATTCTGCAAACTATCGCTGCAGGATGCTTAATCATTATCATTCTTAATAATATTAGCTTTGCCAATCAACTTTACTTGAAAAAACACCTGGAATTTCAAAATACATTATCTACTATGACAAGGATTCTTGACCGTATGGAACAAACAGAAGGATACACAGTAGCCCAAACTCCAGTGGTATTTGCAGGTACATTATCCCAATCGCAGCTTTCTATGAACAGAAAGGGGTTTGAAGAAATTACCGGAACCGGAGCCAGTCAAAATTTTTCCACTACCTATTACCATACCTATCAGTGGTATCTGGAAACCATACTGGGCTATCCAATACAATTACTTGCTGCCGATGAAGCTACCATGTACGCGCAAATGGAACAGGTTCAATTGATGCCGTCCTTTCCAGAGAAAGATTGCTGCCAAATGATAAATGATGTTTTGGTTGTAAAACTATCCCCATCTGCATAAGGGGTTACACTGTATCCCAAATAGTTCATCAGCAACTACACACCGCATCTTCTTTCTATCGCGCTCTGCTTCTGCATTATTGCCACAGTTGATTTTCTCACAGTCCTTCCGTGTCTGAACTGTTTTTTCAGTTCGGACACGGATTATTTATCGTTCAGTCATTTTTGACCACTTCCCCTTTTTTCCGCAAAAAAACAGGCCGGAAAAAGAATTTCTTTTTCTGACCTGCGCAGTTCTATTGCAATTTAACGCAATAATACCTTCCAAAGCAATCCGGATTTTTCTGCTTATCGGCTACCCATTACTCACTGTCATAATTGACTGCATATAACTCATTCAGGCGATTATGACCGCCAAACAGATAATTGTACTGCACCACTTTGTACTGCTCAAGCAGTTCTGTTTCCGGCGTTTCTTCGCTAAAGTAGTGATACTGTCCGGCAGCATCGGCATAGCCCAGGGCGTTAATCATGGGCAGCGACGGCTGCAGCCGGGCCAGATACTGATTATAGGCAGGCAGCTCTACTCCGGCAGTTTCCAATGCCAGTGTGGACAAATAATTGGCGCTGATGTTTTCATAATAAGCCGGTTCTATATCATAGTTGGCCCAGATGAAGAACGGAACCTGATACCGTTTCTGCACCGTTTCCATATCCAGTGTATCCAAAGGCTGTCCCAGCAGTTTTTCTATAAATTCGCTTTCTACGCTGGGCTGATGATCGCCGAAAAATACAATCATGGTTGGTTCGTCAACGCCTTCAAAATAGGTGATTAGTTCCTTCAATGCCTGATCGGAAGCATGCATGATAGACAAATACTGCTCTGTTTCCGGATAACGTCCGATACCGCCCCGCAGCGACACCCATTTGGGAATATCTACTGTATTTAGCTGATAACCGCCATGGTTCTGAATGGTGACATTAAATAAAAACAACTTGCTGTCGCCTTTTTCTTCAAACAGCTTGATGACCTCCTGATAGTTGCTGCTGTCGGTTACATAAGCTTCCCGCATATAGGTGGGATCTTCCATATCCTTCTCGGTCAAAAAGGTGTCAAACCCCAACAACGGATATATCTTGTCACGGCGCCAGCTATCCGGCTTGCCCGGATGAAAGGCCACGGTCTTATAGCCCTGCTGTTTTAAAATGGTAGCTATGCTGTCCAGAGGATCATTGATATACTGCTGGGCAAAAAGGCAGTGGTCAATCCGGTTAAAAATTCAAACTCCGAATTACAGGTTCCCCCGCCCAGCACACTGACCGACAAATTGCCATGAATGGTGTCCGGTATCAGCGACTGATAAAAAGACATATAGGGTACGCTGGTTTTAAAATCGCCCAGGATACTTAAATCGGCGTAGGATTCGTTCATAATGGCGATGATATTGGGATTTTCCGGTGTTGCTGCCAATGCAATTTCCGACTCGTCGGTGCTGACAGCCACAGCCGGTGCAGCATCGGTCGGCTCTGCCGCTGCGCCCATAATAATTTCCTCGGTATACGGCACTGAATAATGCGCCGGTTTTTCCGGGCGCAGATATTTGCCTTCCATGGCCAGCGACAATACGGTGCCATTTTCCTGATAGCCCTGCAATGGGTTCCAGAAATTGAGTTCCAATTGATTATCTTTCCATACCTGATCATCATAAAACTGGTTGACCGATACCATCGTCACTACCAGCAGGACAGCGGTTCCCACAAACTGATACCATTGTCTGCGCTTTTGACTAAATTGGGCAACGCAAGCAGCACACACCGTCAAGAATACAATACTGCCGGTAACAAGCAAATCCCGGTCAATGGCGATGACATAATTGCCTGCCACATCGGCGGCGGTTCCGATGGACATAACATCGGTAAGCTGCAATGGACTGCTGCGGAACAATAACACAAAATAATTTACGATACCCACCACATAACAAAATACCGAGCCGGCAATCACACTGCCCCGGTAATGATTGGTAAGCACAAATAATACGGCATAGACTGCCAGACACCAGAAATAGTTTAACGCAAAAATATTACTGCTCAGCAGAGAAGCGCTTTGTCCGGCCAGATATTCTACCATGTAGACCATCACATAAGGCAGCAGCAAAAAGCTTGCCAGCATCCACAGCTTATTAACCAGCGGATGCAGTTCCGCCTTTACCGACTGGATATAGCAGCCGCCTAACAAAAGCGCCATAACCAGAGCCAGACCGTCGCCGTCCAATTTCCGGGCTGCCCCAAATAAATCCACATGCGTTGCCAGCAGCAAGATACAGCATGCCGCCAATATGGCTATGGCTTGTAATCGTTTTTTTGATACACTTAGCTTCAATGAAATGCCCCCAATTGAATGAACTTTACTTTCTTTTATTTTTATTTACTTTATTTTCGATAAACTTTACAATTCGCCCTCTATTATACTGAATGTTTGGCAAATTAGGCAAGTAAAAAAATAATTCTGTCACTTTCTCCAAAAAAGTCTTGCATGTATACAAAGAAGTTTGCCTGCAACTACTTTGCAAGCCAGCGTAAATAATGTACAATAATGAATATTATGATTGTGTTTTCCATTTATTTTACAGGAGGTATACACCGTGAATTATACAACACAGATGGATGCTGCGCGTAAAGGCATCATCACCACACAAATGGAAATTGTGGCAGCCAAGGAAAATATGGACGTAGAGCTGCTGCGGGAACGCATTGCCGAGGGCAGCGTGGTTATTCCTGCTAATAAAAAGCATACCAGTCTCAGCCCGGAAGGCATCGGACTGGGGTTAAAAACAAAAATTAATGTCAATTTGGGCATTTCAAGAGATTGCTGCGACATCGATCTGGAGCTGGAAAAGGTGCGTACTGCCATTGATATGAAGGCAGAAGCCATTATGGATTTGAGCAATTACGGCAAAACCCGCGAATTCCGGGAAAAGCTGGTAGAAATGAGTCCGGCTATGATCGGGTCTGTACCGATGTACGACGCAGTTGGTTATCTGGAAAAAGAATTAAAGGATATCAGCGAAGAAGAATTTATCCGTGTTGTACGGCAGCATGCCATTGATGGGGTAGATTTTGTAACCGTTCACTGCGGTCTGGTAAAACGCATTGCCGATAAGATCAAGAATAATCAACGGCTGACCCATATTGTATCCCGCGGCGGTTCTTTGCTGTTTGCCTGGATGGAGCTGAACAACAAAGAAAATCCGATGTTTACTTATTTTGACCAGATTTTAGATATTTGTGAGGAGTTTGACGTAACCTTAAGTTTGGGAGATGCCTGCCGTCCCGGCAGCATTCATGATGCCACCGATAATATCCAAATTGAGGAACTGATGATTTTGGGCGAATTGACCAAACGGGCCTGGGAACGCAATGTGCAGGTTATGATTGAAGGCCCCGGGCACATGGCCATCAATGAAATTGAAGCCAATGTGGTTCTGGAAAAGAAATTGTGCCACAATGCGCCATTTTATGTGTTGGGGCCGTTGGTCACCGATATTGCGCCGGGCTATGACCACATTACTTCCGCAATCGGCGGCGCGCTGGCAGCCTCTAAGGGTGTGGATTTTCTGTGCTATGTAACGCCGGCAGAGCATTTGCGGCTGCCTAATCTGGAAGATATGAAAGAAGGCATCATCGCTGCCAAAATTGCAGCCCATGCCGGCGATATCGGCAAAAATATTCCCGGCGCCCGTGACTGGGACAACGCCATGAGCAAAGCCAGAGCAGCGCTGGATTGGGAAACCCAGTTTGAACTGGCGCTGGATAGCGAAAAAGCCCGCCGTTATCGCGCTGAATCCACACCGGAACATCAGGACAGCTGCACCATGTGCGGTAAAATGTGTTCTATGCGGACAGTGAAAAAAGTGATCAACAACGAAGACATCAATCTGATTTAACCCAATTGATTGCCGCATAATCTTTCATGGGAAACAATAAACAACAGGACGTATTCTGCAAATTGTGCAGAATACGTCCTGTTTATGATTCATCATAGAAATTCATCCAGCGCAGCTTCCACCTGCGCCATTTTTTTTACCTTTGGATCGGCATAAATGGTGCCTCTTGCCACCACCATAGTTACATGACGCAAGGCTTCCAGGTTTTCCAGCGGATTGTCTTTGGTCACGATCATATCGGCGCATTTGCCGGGCTCAATGGAACCGGTTTGGTCTCCCAGCCCGGCCAGTTGGGCATTTCGTTTGGTGGCGGTATATAAGGCAAAGGTATTGGATACATTGCAGAATTTGTGGAAATAATTCACTTCCCGCCACATATCATACTGGGTGGTAAAGGGACATCCGGTATCGGTACCCAAGCCCACCGGAATATTATGCTCCAGGCAGGTTTTGGCACAGCTGATAATACCTTCAAATACTACATTGCCGTTATATTGCTCCATCTCGGACACATGGCTGACAGAACGGTCAAACAGCGCATAAGGCAGCGCCGGAGATAATGTGGCAACATGGCAGGCGCCTGTTTCCTGAAATAACTGTATGGCAGCGTCATCCAGCACTGCACCATGTTCTATGGTATCCACGCCATTTTCCAATGCAACACGGACCCCCTCCGAGCTTTCCACATGGGCAGCCACTTTTAACCCTCTGTTGTGTGCTTCCTCACAGGCAGCTTTCACATATTCAGGCGGCATTTTCAGCTCACCCGGCTCGCCTTTTATTTTGGCATCCAACACACCGCCGGTAATCATCAATTTGATCAAATCAGGCCCATCATCGGCAATCTGCCGCACATAGCTTCCGGCTTGGGCAGCGCTGGTGGCGCTGTATGCCAGCGACCCGGCCATGTGACCATCCGGCACCGACACCGCCATATTGGCAGCCAAAATACGCGGTCCCACTGTCTTGCCTGACAAAATGCGATCTCGAATCACAGAGTCAAAATCCAAAATCCCGCCCATAGTGCGAATGGTGGTAACACCGCTCATCAGCTGCATGCGGGCATAATGCTCACACAACCGTCTGGCAATGCTGCGGGTAACTTTGTTGCGTGTCACCAGTTTCACCAGCTTTACATTGTCCTGCTGCTTTTTTTGCGGCTTGCCGCTGGCAGGCAAATGCACATGCAGATTGACCAATCCCGGCATAATATACTGCCGCTTTAAATCAATCACCTGATACCCCCGCAGACTGGTGCCGTCGGGTACAATCGCTTCAATGTTCTCTCCATCGGTCAAAATTACCTGATGCTCCTGCGGCGCCATCATTTCTGAACCGTCCAGGATGATCCCGTTTACATAAGCATATTTCATGCAGATTCCTCCTTGATTCAGGCTCTTGCCTGATGCTTCTTTTCTTAATATTATAATACCGCTCCCGCCGATGAACAACCGCCTTACATCGATTATACACAGGCAATCCAAATTATCCACAAGTTTATTCTGCATTGGTTTCTTTGTTCGATATTCCCGTAATTATCCATATATCCACTGTTTTTGAACTTATCCACAGAATTGTCCACACATATTCACTGTTTTTACTCATTTAACAACAGCGTATCCACATGGGACCGATAACTTATACACATAAAATAATTATTTTATCCACAAGTTATCCACAAAAAATCCCCCCTTGTTCGATAGGT
>USPE01000003.1 GCA_900556545.1 uncultured Peptococcaceae bacterium
CCGGCCTTCACCGGCCTGGGGGCCCCCTATTGGGATATGTATGCCAGAGGCAGCATATCGGGACTGACAAGGGGTACCGGCCGCAGTCATATGATACGGGCTGCTTTAGAGGCGATTGCTTATCAGACCAATGATGTGCTGAAAGCTATGGAGGAGGACGCTGGCCAGCCGTTGACCGAATTAAAAGTAGATGGCGGTGCTTGCCGCAATAATTTTTTGATGCAGTTTCAGGCGGATATTATCAATTGTCAGGTGAAACGGCCTGCTATTACAGAAACAACTGCCTTGGGCGTAGCCTATTTGGCAGGTTTGGCAGTGGGATATTGGAACAGCAAAGAGGAAATTGCAGAAAAATGGCATGCAGAGCGGCAGTTTTTCCCGCAGATGGAACAGACGGTGCGGAAAGAAAACTGTTATGGCTGGCAAAAGGCTGTAAAGCGAGCTATGCAGTGGGCTGAATAAAAGAATGATTCTCACGGAAAGATTGGTGCAGTAGTTTTTGATGGACGGCAAGGTTGGTTTATGAGGAATAGGAGGCAGGCTATGAAAAAGTTTATGGTTGCGGTTGTGCAGATGGATACTCAAAATAATAAGGCAGAAAACTGGCGGCAAATAAGCGATTTTATTGATGAAGCAGCGGCTAAAGGTGCTGCATTGGTGGCGTTTCCTGAGGTTGTCAATATTCTCAGTGAGGAGCCAATGTATGCGGAGCCCATTCCCGGCCCTACAACGGAAATTTTTATGCAGAAAGCAAAAGAACATCGTATCTGGATTCATGGCGGCAGCATCAGCGAGGTCAATCCTGATGGGGTGCGCACCTATAATACGTCGGTGCTGGTAAATCCGGAAGGGCAGATTGTAGTTCGTTACAGTAAACTGCATAATTTTGATATGACATTGCCTGACGGCAGCAGTGTGCGGGAGTCTGACCGCAAAGAGCCGGGGCATGAGATTGTTACTGTGAAAACTGAATTGGGGCATTTGGGATTTGCCATTTGTTATGATATGCGTTTTCCTGAATTGTTTCGGTTGATGGCGCTGCAGGGCGCGCAGATTATTTTCTTGCCTGCCAATTTTACCATGCCTACAGGGAAAGATCACTGGGAGCCAATTTTGCGTGCCAGAGCCATTGAAAACGGATGCTATCTGATTGCGCCAAATCAGACCGGTATAAAAGAAAAGTTTACTGCCTATGGCAACAGTATGGTGGTGGATCCATGGGGTACGGTAATTGCCCGCGCATCTGACAAACCCGGTATTATTTTGGCAGAAATTGATTTGGAATATTTAGAAGCGGTGCGGCAGAAAAATCCGTCTATATACAATCGGCGGACCGACTTATATCGTATTAACGGGCAATGAACGTCAGAGATATTTTGTAGAGCGGAAATAATCGCTTAGGTGTTTAAGCTGTGGTTTGAGAACGGATCTGATTTAAAGATACTGTGAAGAATGGTCTTGCAGGGGCCATTTTTTGCAGTATTTTTTATTGCCGGTAAAGTATACTGTGCGGCGTTTTGGTCTATATGCAAACCAATAAATTTATTTGTAGAAATTATTTGATTTCATCTGTACTATAACTATTTTGAATTTTTTGAAACTTTTATTGTACAGATAATTGACTTCTGGGAATGACGGTGCTATACTCTGTGCATGGACAGATACTGATGTCCAAAACGATATTTATTTATGGGGGAGATTTACCAATGAAAAAAGCACGTAAATGGGTTGCAGCGTTGACCGTATGTGCCATGGCCTTTACTTTAACAGCTTGTGGCGGCGGCAGCGATGCAGAAAAAGATGCAAATGCTGGCGGAGAACCTGTTGTAATGAAACTGGCGACAACTGTAAATGAAGAAGATAGTTTCCAGCTGGCAGCTGAAAAATTTAAAGAGATTGTAGAAGAAAAAACAAATGGCGCTTATCAGATTGAAATTTATCCAGATGGTAAACTGGGTGACGAAGCTACTCTGCTGGAAAGTATGGCAGCTGATGAATTGGAATTGGGCATTGTAACCAGCGGTCCGTTTGTAAACTTTGCACCAGAAATGGGTGTATTGGACATGCCATTCTTATTCTCCGGTAATGAAGAAGCACATAAGGTATTAGACGGCGAAGTTGGTCAGGAACTGCTGGCAACTCTGGAAAATGCCAACTTGAAAGGTCTGGCTTATGCAGAACGTGGTTTCCGTAACGTAACTAACAGCGTAAAACCAATAACAACTGTAGCTGATATGCAGGGTTTAAAACTGCGTGTTATGGAAAATGAAGTATATCAGAAAACCTTTGCTGCTTTAGGTGCAAATGCCAGCCCAATGGCTTGGCAGGAAACCCTGACTGCTTTGCAGAATGGTGCAATTGAAGGGCAGGAAAACCCAATCAATGTAATTTGTTCTTACAAGTTGTGGGAATCTAATCAGAAATATGCAACATTGACCCGTCATTCCTATTCTACAGCGATTATCACCATGAGTCTGGCTAAATTTAATGAACTGCCGGAAGATGTACAGACCATCTTCAAAGATGCTGCGCAGGAAGCTGCTGTATATGAAAGAGATTGGACAGCAGAAAACGAAGCTGCACAGCTGCAGTTAATGAAAGACAATGGTATGGAAGTTGTAGAAGAACCAGATTTGGATAGCTTTAGAGAAGCTGCACAATCTGTATATGATGAATATCCGGAATATGCTGATTATCTGGCAAGAATTCAGGCTGCTGCAGCTGAATAATATGTAGTAATGATGCAAGGCAGGGCAACTTGCCTTGCATTTTTATCGGCTAAACACCGCAAACGGTTGTTTTGCCGGATGGATACGCAAAAATGGTTTATGCGGTTATGTATAAATCATTTTATACATAAGGAGTTGTATTGAAATGGGTTTTGCGAATGGGTTTAAAAAATTCAGCGACATCATTGATAAAATTTGCCTGGGTGTGATTGTGGCGATGCTGGGCGTTATGGTGATTGTAACCACAGCGCAGATTATTTGCCGTACTGCGGGCAGTGCATTGCAGTGGAGCGAGGAAGTAAACCGTTATCTGTTAATCTGGTCTACTTTTCTGGGTGCCAGTTGTGTATATAAAGCGGGCACACATATTTCCATTACTTTTATGCAGGGACTGTTTTCACCGAAAGTACAGCGAATCATACGAATCATTGTACATGTAATTTGTATTCTGACGTTTTGTGCCATTGTTTATTATGGTTTCGTTTATGCAGGAAAACAGGCGCAGCTGGCGCCTGCTTTGCGGATCCCAATGAAATATATGTATATGTCCATACCAATCGGATTTGGGTTGATGATTATTCATGCAATTGATGCAATTTTACAGATTTTGCAGGAAAAAGGGGGTAAACTGTAATGGCGGCTTTATTATTTGGAGTTTTTCTTGTTGCGTTGCTGGTAGGAATTCCGGTAGCCTTTGCCATTATGCTGGCAGCTATGGCTGTTATGACTGCCGGTGATGTTGGACTGGGAATGATTGCGCAGCGTATGTTTGCCAGTACCAATTCTTTTCCGTTGATTGCCGTTCCTTTTTTCATTTTGGCCGGTGATTTGTTGGCGCAGGGTGCCATTTCTAAATATTTGGTAGAGTTTGCCGAATCCTTTTTGGGCATGATTAAAGGCGGTTTGTCCATTGTGTCGGTTGTAACCGGTATGTTCTTTGCTGCTATTTCCGGATCTGGTGCAGCTACTACCGCTGGGGTGCTACCTTAATTCCCCAATTAAAAGAACGGGGGTATGACGAAGATTCGGCGGCGGCGTTGATTGCGGCGGCGGGAACTATTGGTGTAGTGATTCCGCCATCGGTGCCTATGGTGCTGTATGCGGTCAGTTCCGGCGAAAGCTTGAGTCGGTTATTTACCAATGGTTTTCTTCCCGGCGTTTTGATGGGTGTCATTTTGATTATCATTGCTTTGGCGCAAGCGTATAAACATAATTATCCCAAAGGTGCGAAGTTTTCGCTGAAAAATGTGCTGCTCACTTTTGTGCGGGCATTCCCCGGTTTGTTAATGCCTATGATCATTTTGGGCGGCATTTTCTCCGGTAAATTTACAGCTTCTGAGGCTGCTGCGGTTGCAGTTGTATATGCACTCTTGGTATCTTTTTTAGTGTATCGGGATATGACCTTTAAAAAGCTGTTTGAAATTATGGCGGGCAGTGCGAAAACGTCTGCAGTTATTATGATTATCATTGCCTGCAGCGGTCCGTTTGGTTGGGTGTTAGCCAGCTATAAGATTCCAGAAGCGATTGCGGGCAGTATTCTTGGAGTGTCAACCAACCAGTATGTTTTATTGTTTATGATTGCGTTGGTAATCATTATTGCTGGTGTATTTATGGAAACTTCTTCTGCCATTATTATTCTGACGCCTGTATTTTTACCGTTGGTACAAAGTTTAGGTATTGACCTTGTTCATTTTGGTATTTTGTTTGTAGTAGGGATTGCCATTGGGATGATCACACCGCCTGTTGCTATCAATTTATTTGTGGCGTCTGGGATTACAGGGAAACCAATTGAATTGATTGCCAAAGCAGTTGTACCTTATCTGCTGGGTTTGTTGTTTGTGTTCTTGCTGATTGTATATCTTCCTTTGTTTATACCTGGTATGATTATATAGTGACTAAAACAATAAAAAGTCTGTAGTGTATATAAAAGCACTGCAGACTTTTTGTATGCAGCAATGGATATAGGGAAGATAGAAAAATACTTGCGTCGGTTGAATTGTTTCCTATTATAATATACGTTATAATGTAGGTGCAAAGGCAGTGTGCCATTCATTATATGAAAGAATGAGTGGACAGTTATTTGTTAGGTGAAAACTATAAATAGAAATAATGAAAAGAAAGGCAAGAAAAACATTTTTTTAGAAAAAAAATCTTGCAATTGGTTATTCAGTGTGATAATATTTAGGAGTTGCGTAAGACAGGCGATGAAGCGGAAGGTTGCTAGGCATGGCGACACGCCAGACACCGTGTTCTAGGTAATTTCCGTGGAGAATGTCCGTTAATCGGGCGCGAAGGAGGGAAAAACATGGCAAAACAGAAAATCAGAATTCGCTTGAAAGCATTTGATCATAAATTACTGGATCAGTCTGCACAGAAAATTGTTGAAACAGCGAAGAAAACAGGAGCCAAAGTTTCCGGTCCGGTTCCACTGCCGACCGAAAAAAACGTGTTTACAATTTTGAGATCTCCTCATGTAAACAAAGACTCCAGAGAACAGTTCGAAATGAGAACACATAAACGTCTGATTGACATTTTTGATCATAATCAGAAAACTGTTGAAGCTCTGATGCGTTTGGATTTACCATCCGGCGTTGAAATCGAAATCAAATTATAATCGTTTGCTAAGAGTAAGGAGGTGGCAAGATGAAAGCCATTTTAGGTAAAAAAATTGGTATGACTCAGATCTTCACTCCAGAAGGTAAAGCAATTCCTGTAACTGTTATCGAAGCAGGCCCTTGCACAGTCATCCAAACCAAAACAAATGACAATGATGGCTATGAAGCTATTCAGATAGGGTTTGACGAAATTAAAGAAGTGCGTGCAAACAAACCTCAGAAAGGTCATTTTGCAAAAGCACAGGCAAAACCTATGAGATTTTTAAGAGAATTCCGCGTTGATAACGCTGGTGAATATCAGCTGGGTCAGGTAATCAAAGCTGACATTTTTGAAGCTGGGGATATTGTTGATGCTACTGGTATCAGCAAAGGTAAAGGTTTCCAGGGTAGTATCAAACGTTGCGGTCAATCCAGAGGGCCTATGGGTCACGGTTCTAAATATCATCGCCGTTCCGGTTCTTTGGGCGCATTGGGTCCAAACCATGTATTTAAAGGTCGTCCGCTGCCAGGTCGTATGGGTGGTTTGAAAATCACAGTTCAGAACCTGCAGATTGTAAAAGTGGACGCTGAACGCAATTTGCTGTTGGTAAAAGGTTCTGTACCTGGTCCTAACAAATCTATGATTACTATTAAAAGTGCTGTAAAAGCGAAATAATAAGTGTCGCAAGAAAGGAGGAAACTACAAATGCCAAAAGTAGCTTTATTAAATGTAGAAGGCGCTCAGGTTGGTGAAATTGAATTAAACGATGCAGTATTCGGCATTGAGCCAAATGAAAGCGTTGTACATGAAGCTGTTGTAATGCAAATGGCTAGCTGGCGCCAGGGTACTCACTGCACCAAATCCAGAGGAGAAGTGAGAGGCGGCGGCCGCAAACCATGGAGACAGAAAGGGACTGGTCGTGCCAGAGTTGGTACTATTCGTTCTCCGCTGTGGCGTGGTGGTGCTATCATTTTCGGGCCAAAACCAAGAGAATATAGCTATTCCATTCCAAAGAAAAAAAGACGTCTTGCATTGAGATCTGTACTTTCCAGTAAAGTGGCAGAAAATGATATTATTGTATTAGATAGCCTGAACTTTGACCAACCAAAAACAAAAGAAATGGTTAAAGTTTTAGATGCATTAAAAGTTGATGCAAAAGCATTAGTTGTTACCGCTGAAGTAGATGAAAACGTAATGAAATCTGCTCGTAATATTGAAGGGGTTACACCAGTTGCAGCTGCATCCGTTAATGTATATGATGTGTTAGCACACAACAAGCTGATCATCACAAAAGATGCAATCGCTAAGGTTGAGGAGGTGCTGGCATAATGGAAGCACGTGATATTATTATCAAGCCTATCGTAACTGAAAAATCAGTTTCTTTGATGGAACATAATAAGTATGTTTTCAAAGTTGCTTTGAGCGCAAACAAAATTGAAATCAAAAAAGCTGTTGAAGAAATCTTCAAAGTAAAAGTTGTTGATGTCAACACACTGCGTGTAAAAGGCAAAGTGAAACGTATGGGCCGTTATGAAGGCAAAACTTCTGATTATAAAAAAGCTATTGTTCAATTAGCTGAAGGCGATCATATTGAGGTTTTTGAAGGCCTGTAATCTGAAATAATTTTGATAGATCCAGAAGGAGGGAACTGCAATGGCAGTAAAAAGTTTTAAGCCTACTTCTCCTGGTAGACGTCAGATGACCGTTTCTACATTTGAAGAAATCACAGCAAGCAAACCAGAAAAATCTTTACTGGCTCCTATGAAGAAAAAAGCTGGTAGAAATGCACATGGTTGCATCACTGTTCGTCATCATGGCGGCGGTCACAAAAGACAGTACCGGGTAATTGACTTTAAACGTAATAAAGATAATATTCCAGCCAGAGTTGCTACGATTGAATACGATCCAAACCGTTCTGCACGTATTGCGCTGTTAAATTATGCAGATGGTGAAAAGAGATATATTATTGCACCAAACGGTTTAAAAGTTGGGGACACAATTGTATCTGGTCCTGAATCCGATATTAAAGTTGGTAACTGCTTACCAATCGCTAATATTCCAGTTGGTACCGTAATTCACAACGTTGAATTAAAACCACAAAAGGGCGCTCAGTTGTGCCGCGCTGCTGGTACTTCCGCTCAGTTAATGGCGAAAGAAGAAAAATATGCACACTTAAGACTGCCATCCGGCGAAATGAGATTGGTTCTGACTGCTTGCCGCGCTACTGTTGGTCAGGTAGGTAACTTGGAACATGAAATCATCAATGTTGGTAAAGCTGGTCGTACCCGTTGGATGGGTGTAAGACCTACCGTACGTGGTTCTGTAATGAACCCGAATGACCATCCACATGGTGGTGGTGAAGGCCGTGCGCCTGTAGGCCGTAAATGTCCAGTTAGCCCATGGGGTAAATCTGCACATGGCGGTAACACTCGTAAGAAAAATAATGTAAATGATAAATATATCGTTAAGTCACGTAAGTCTAAGTAACTTGCGCGAAGGGAGGCAATTATCCTCATGAGTAGATCATTGAAAAAAGGACCTTTCGTTGAAGAGAAGTTGTACAACAGAATCGTGGCTATGAACGAGTCTGGTGACAAAAAAGTTATCAAGACTTGGTCCCGTAGTTCTACAATCTTCCCAGAATTCATTGGTCATACAATTGCTGTTCATGATGGCCACAAACATGTGCCTGTTTATGTAACTGAAGATATGGTTGGTCATAAACTGGGCGAATTTGCGCCAACACGTACTTTTAAAGGCCACGGTGACCACACCGAACGGTCAACTTCCTTGAAGTAGAAATGAGAGAGGGGGTTTAGCAATGGAAGCGAAAGCTGTCGCTAAATTCGTTAGAATTTCTCCTAGAAAAGCTCGTCAGGTCGTTGACTTGATTCGTGGCAAAAGCGTTGGAGAAGCATATGCGATTTTGAAATTCACACCTCATAAAGGTGCTGCGTTAGTAGAAAAAGTATTAAGATCTGCTGTAGCAAATGCTGAACATAACTACAACATGAATGTTGATGAGCTGTATGTCAGCACAGCCTATGTTGATCAGGGAGCTTCTTTAAAAAGATTCAAACCTAGAGCAATGGGCAGAGCAGATGGTATCCGTAAGAGAACAAGCCATATTACTGTAATGGTTAGCGAAAAATAAGGAGGGATCACTCAGTGGGTCAAAAGGTAAGTCCTAAAGGAATGCGTATCGGCGTCATTAAAGACTGGGACGCTAGATGGTATGCTGATAAGAATTATGTAGAACTCCTCCATGAAGATCTGAAGGTCCGTAAGTTTGTAAAGGCCAAATTATTTGAAAGTGGCGTTTCTGAAATTATCACTGAAAGAACCGGTAATACAAAACTGAGAGTAACAATTCATACTGCAAAACCTGGTATTGTTATTGGTGCAAAGGGTTCTGAAATCGAAAAATTACGTAAAGAACTGGAAGCAATGACCGGCAAACAGGTTAACATCAATATTCAGGAAGTAAAAAGACCTGAAGCAGATGCACAGTTGGTTGCAGAAGCAACTGCAGCTCAGTTGGTAAGACGTGTAGCGTTCCGCAGAGCTATGAAACAGGCTGTAGGCAGAGCACAGAAATCTGGTGCTGAAGGTATTAAAATTGCAATCTCTGGTCGTTTGGCCGGCGCTGATATCGCTCGTACAGAATGGTACAGCGAAGGCAAAGTGCCTCTGCACACATTACGTGCCGACATTGATTACGGTTTCGCAGAAGCAGATACAACTTATGGTAAAATCGGTGTAAAAGTTTGGATCTACAAAGGGGAAGTTCTTCCTGAAGCGAAAAATGCTCAAGCTAAGGAAGGAGGCAACTAATCATGTTGGTGCCAAAGAGAGTAAAATGGCGTAGACCACATCGTGCAAGCTTAAAAGGTGAAGCACATAAAGGTACAAAAGTAACATATGGTGATTATGGTTTGCAGGCTTTGGAAGGTGCATGGATTACCAACCGTCAGATTGAAGCTGCCCGTATTGCTATGACACGTTATATCAAACGTGGTGGGAAAGTTTGGATTAAAATTTTCCCAGATAAACCAGTTACAGCAAAACCTGCTGAAGTACGTATGGGTTCCGGGAAAGGTTCTCCAGACTACTGGGTAGCTGTAGTAAAACCAGGTAGAGTTATGTTCGAGCTGTCTGGCGTTTCTGAAGAAGTTGCCAGAGAAGCTTTGCGTTTAGCAATGCACAAATTACCTGTAAAATGTAAATTTGTAAAACGAGAAGGCGGTGACGTAAATGAAGGTTAATGTATTGAGAGATTTAAGTACAGCTGAACTGGAAAAGAAAGTTGTAGATCTCAAAGTAGAACTTTTTAATTTGCGTTTCCAAATGGCTACTGGCCAGTTAGAAAATCCAATGAAGATTAAAGAAATCCGTAAGGATATTGCGAAAGCAAAAACAATCTTGCGGGAACGTGAAATTAAAGAACAGGCCTAGGCTCGAGTGAGGAGGTTACAACGTGGAAAGAGGAAATCGTAAAGTTCGCTACGGTGTCGTAGTAAGCGATAAAATGGACAAAACTGTTACAGTTTCTGTCGAAAGCCATTTCCGTCATCCTCTGTATGGCAAAATCACAAAAATGAGCAAAAAATACAAAGCTCATGATGAAGAAAATGCCTGCAAAGTAGGAGATAAAGTAAAAATTATGGAAACACGTCCACTGAGTAAAGATAAAAGATGGCGTGTTGTTGAAATTACTGAAAAGGCTACAATCGTATAAGTTGTGTGGTGTTTACAACGAGATGTTGCCGGAAGGAGGTAACCTGAGATGATCCAGCAAGAAACCAGACTGAAAGTCGGTGACAACACTGGTGCGAAAGAATTACTGTGCATCCGCGTACTGGGAGGCACAGGACGTCGTTATGCATCTGTAGGAGATATCATTATTGCTGCTGTTAAAGAAGCAACACCTGGTGGCGTTGTCAAGAAAGGTGATGTAGTAAAAGCAGTAGTTGTTAGAACAAAAGAATCTGTTCGCAGACCTGATGGTTCTTACATTCGCTTTAGCGAAAATGCAGCGGTTATCATCAAAGATGATAAAAGTCCGAAAGGAACTCGTATCTTTGGGCCAGTGGCCAGAGAACTGCGGGATAGAGATTTCATGAAAATTGTATCTCTGGCTCCTGAAGTGCTGTAAACCGCATAGCCTTGGAGGTGAAAATAGTGGCGAAAATGAACGTGAAAAAAGGCGATGAAGTTATTGTTATCGCTGGTAAAGATAAAGGAAAAACTGGTAAAGTAATTCATGTAATTCCAAGCCAGGATAAAGTTGTTGTGGAAGGCGTTGCTGTTGTAAAACGTCATACAAAACCAACACAGAAAATGCCACAGGGTGGTATTATTGAAAAAGAAGCAGCTATTCATGTATCCAATGTGATGCCTTTCTGCAGCACATGCAAAAAAGGTGTTAGAGTAGCGCATACTTTTGAAAATGGTAAAAAAATTCGTGTTTGCCGTAAATGTGGTAAAGCACTTTAATTGATAGTCTTTTAAGGAAAGGAGGCTACATTGTAATGGCTAGATTAAAAGATAAATATCTGAATGAAGTAGTACCTGGCTTACAAGAACAGTTCAAATATGCAAACGTAATGGCTATTCCAAAATTGGACAAAGTTGTTGTTAATATTGGTTTAGGCGAAGCCGTACAGAATCCAAAAGCTCTGGACGCTGCATTAAATGATTTAACTCTGATCACCGGTCAGAAACCTGTTGTAACCAAAGCAAAGAAATCTATTGCTGGTTTCAAATTAAGAGAAGGTATGCCAGTCGGTGTAAAAGTTACTCTGCGGGGCGACCGTATGTATGAGTTCGTTGACAGACTGCTGAATGTAGCGCTGCCACGTGTTCGTGATTTCAGAGGCGTTTCTCCAAAATCTTTCGATGGCCGGGGAAATTACAGCCTGGGTTTAAAAGAACAGTTGATTTTCCCAGAAATCGAATATGATAAAATTGATAAACTCAGAGGTATGGAAATTGTTTTTGCAACAACAGCAAAAACTGATGAAGAAGGCAGAGCACTGTTGAAACTTCTGGGTATGCCATTCGCAAGTTAATTGAGTAGGAGGTAATCCTGTGGCAAAAACATCCATGAAGGTGCGCAGAGCACCTAAATACAAAGTAAGAGAAGTAAATAGATGTAAGGTTTGCGGACGTCCACATGCATATATGCGTAAATTCGGTCTTTGCAGAGTATGTTTCCGTGAATTAGCTTATAAAGGCCAACTACCTGGTGTAACAAAATCCAGCTGGTAAAACCTAATGTATGGAAGGGGGTCGCTGTAAATGGTAATGACAGATCCAATTGCAGATTTTTTAACAAGAATTCGTAATGCAAATATGGTTATGCACGAGAAAGTAGAAATTCCTGCTTCCAAAACCAAAATTGCTTTAGTTGAAATCCTGAAAAATGAAGGTTTCATCAAAGATTATGAGCAAATTGAAGATGGAAAACAGGGTATTATCCGTGTATACTTGAAATATGGTCCTAATCGCGAAAAAGTTATTTCTGGCTTGAAACGTATTAGTAAACCTGGTTTGAAAGTATATTGCAAAAAAGACGAGATTCCTAAAGTATTAGGTGGTTTGGGGATCGCTGTTATCTCTACCTCTAAAGGAATCATGACAGATAAAGAAGCGCGTAAACTTGGTTTGGGCGGAGAAGTTATCTGCTACGTATGGTAAGATAAAAAACTGGTAGTTCAGGAGGTGCAAAAATGTCCCGAATTGGTAAACTTCCTATTAGCATTGTTGACGGTGTAGAAGTAACAATTGCTGAAGGTAATTATGTGACTGTAAAAGGTCCAAAAGGTCAGTTAGAAAAACAGTTACATCCTGATATGATCCTGGAACAGGAAAATGGCCAGGTAAAAGTTATTTGCCCAGATGAAAGCAAAAACGCTCTGTGGGGATTAACTCGTACACTGTTAAATAATATGGTTGTTGGGGTAACTCAGGGTTATTCCAAAAGCTTGGAATTGGTCGGTGTAGGTTACAGAGCACAGCTGCAGGGTAAAAAATTGGTGATGCAGGTTGGTTATTCCCATCCTGTTGAATTTGACCCGGAAGATGGAATGGAAATTGAAGTTCCTAGCCCTACACAGATCGTTGTAAAAGGGATTGATAAAGAAAAAGTTGGTAGCCTGGCAGCAAATATCCGTGCTGTACGTGAACCAGAGCCATATAAAGGTAAAGGGGTTCGTTACGCAGGTGAAGTTGTTAAATTGAAAGCTGGTAAATCTGGCGGTAAATAATAGCCGTTCCTCTAGATAGAGGGCCAGCTCCAATGAGAGGAGTGAAGTAACGTGATTAAGCAAACCCCTAGAAGAGCGATTCGCCAGAAAAAACACTGGAGAACAAGAAATAAAATCAAGGGAACAGCAGAAAGACCACGTTTAGCAGTATTTAGAAGTACACAGCATATTTATGCACAGATCATTGATGATACTGTAGGAAATACACTGGTATCAGCTTCTACTTTAGATGTAAAAGTTGACGGTACTAAAACAGATGCTGCAAAAGCAGTTGGCGAAGCTGTAGCGAAAAAGGCACTTGAAAAAGGCATAGATAAGGTTGTTTTTGACCGGGGTGGTAACCTTTATCATGGTCGTATCAAAGCTCTGGCTGATGGAGCTAGAGAGGCCGGTCTTGACTTCTAATCAATGGCGAAGGAGGGAAAGGTATTGGCAAGAATAGATGCTAACAACTATGAATTAAAAGAAAAAGTTGTGCAGATTAACCGTGTAGCGAAAACTGTAAAAGGTGGTCGCCGTATGAGCTTTAGTGCTCTGGTTGTTGTAGGTAATGAAAACGGTATTGTTGGTGTTGGTATGGGAAAAGCAAACGAAGTACCTGAAGCAATCCGTAAAGGCATCGAGGATGCAAAGAAAAATTTGATTGAGGTACCTGTAGTAAATGGTACTATTCCACATGAAATCGTTGGTCGTTTCGGTGCAGGCCGTGTAATGTTAAGACCAGCTTCTGAAGGTACTGGGGTTATTGCCGGTGGTTCCGTTCGTGCGGTTGTAGAATTAGCAGGTATTAAAAATATCTTAGCAAAATCTCTGGGTTCTGACACAAGTTTGAACATTGTAAAAGCTACTATGCAGGGCTTAAGCGCTATGAAAAAAGTAGAAGATGTTGCAAAACTGCGTGGAAAAACCATTGAGGAAATCTTAGGTTAAGGGGGATTCTGAGATGGCACAGTTAAAAATTACTTTGGTGAAAAGTGTAATCGGTTCATCTGAAAGACAAAGAAATGTTGTAAAAGCCCTCGGCCTCAAGAAAACAAATAGTTCTGTAGTGCAGGATGATACAGCTGTTATCAGAGGTATGATTGCAAAAGTCAATCACTTAGTAAGTGTTGAAGAAGTATAAGCTTAATATAGGAGGTGTTTTTAAGTGAAACTCCATGAGCTAAAACCTGCTGAAGGGTCCAAACAGGCTCCAAAGCGTAAGGGTAGAGGTATTGGTTCCGGTTTAGGTAAAACAGCCGGTAAAGGTCATAAAGGTCAGAAAGCTCGTTCTGGTGGCGGAAAAGGTCCAGCTTTTGAAGGTGGTCAGACACCATTACAGCGTCGTATGCCAAAAAGAGGATTTACAAATGCGGTATTTAAAGTAGAATACACAGAAGTAAATCTGGATCGTTTGGAACGGTTTGAGGCGAATACTGAAATTACACCAGAATTGTTGTTTGACAATGGCATCGTAAAACAGGTGAAAAACGGTGGCGTTAAAATCCTGGGCAATGGCGAAGTTACAAAAGCATTCACTGTAAAAGCAAATGCTTTCAGTAAATCTGCGCAGGAAAAAATTGAAGCAGCTGGTGGCCGAGTAGAGGTGATTTAACTTGTTATCAACTCTCAAAAGTGCAGTAAAAGCTGAAGATACCCGTAAAAAAATACTTTTTACGTTGATGATGTTTTTAGTTTTCCGTATTGGGGCACATATTCCAGTACCAAATATTGATACAAGTATTATTGCAGATTATGCAAATCAGGCAAAATTGTTAGGGTTCTTTGATATGGTATCTGGTGGTGCGTTCAAGAACTTTTCAATTTTTGCGATGAGTATTACTCCGTACATTAATGCATCAATTATCATGCAGCTGTTAACTGTTATTATTCCAAGATTAGAACAGTTGGCAAAAGAAGATCGTAAAAAAATTGTTGAATATACCAGATATTTGACTGTTGTTTTAGCCTTTATTCAGGCGATCGGCGTTTCCTTCGGGTTCCGGAGAGCGTTAATTGATTCTTCTTTCGCTAGCATTGCTCTGATTGCGCTGACATTAACAGCTGGTACAGCATGCTTAATGTGGATTGGTGAGTTGATTACAGAAAAAGGAATCGGCAATGGGATTTCTTTGATTATCTTCGCCGGTATCGTTTCTCGTATTCCTTCTGGTTGTTTCTACCTGTATAATTATATTACACAGAATGGGGCAATCGGATTTTTGATTGTATTATTGTTCGCAATTATTGCTTTGGCAGCAATTGTTGCTGTTGTAGCAATTCAGGAAGGTCAGAGAAGAATTCCTGTACAGTATGCAAAACGGGTTGTGGGACGTAAAGTGTATGGCGGACAGTCTACACATATTCCAATTAAAGTAAACTCTGCTGGGGTTATTCCGGTAATCTTTGCAATGTCTATTTTGATGTTCCCCGGTACTGTTGCTTCTTTCTTCCCAGACAGCGGTGTTGCAGTAACAATTACAAGAATTTTTGATGCATCTGGCATCTTCTATAATATTCTTTATGCACTGTTAATTGTGTTCTTTACTTACTTCTATTCTGCGATTACATTTAATCCAGTAGATGTGGCTGAAAACATTAAGAAAAACGGTGGATTTATTCCAGGTTTACGACCAGGTAGACCAACTTCTGATTATATTGCAAAAGTAATGGGACGAATTACACTGTTCGGTGCGATCTTCTTAGCAGCAATTGCAGTTCTGCCAGCTATTATTATGGGGCTGACGAACTTGGAATTGTATTTTGGTGGTACAGCATTGCTGATTGTAGTTGGCGTTGCATTAGATACCATGAAACAGCTGGAAGCTTCTTTACTGATGCGTAGTTATGAAGGCTTTATGAAATAGTTGATTTGGAGGGATTTACAGTGAAAATAATACTGATGGGGCCTCCCGGTGCCGGAAAGGGTACACAAGCGGAAAAATTGGTTGAATTATACCAGATTCCTCATATTTCTACTGGCGATATGTTTCGTAAAGCGCAAAAAGATGGTACAGAATTGGGTTTGAAAGCGAAAAGCTATATGGAACAAGGTCAATTAGTTCCTGATGAAGTAACGGTTGGCATTGTGAAAGAACGTCTGGCAGAAGATGACTGTAAAAACGGTTTTCTGCTGGATGGATTTCCAAGAACTGTACAACAGGCTGATGCACTGGATGGAATTTTAAAAGAACTGGGAATGGCGTTGGATCGTGTTATCAATATTGAAGTCGACAAAGGGCTTTTGGTTGATAGATTGACAGGCCGCAGAGTATGCAGAGCCTGTGGCGCTACATTCCATGTTATAAATAAAGCTCCTAAAGTGGAAGGCGTTTGCGACAAGTGCGGTGGCGAGTTATACCAACGCAATGATGATAAGGTTGAAACTGTTAGTAATCGGTTAGATGTGTATGCAGCGCAGACTGCACCATTAATTGAATACTATCAATCCAAGGACATTATGAGTTCTGTAGATGGTAGTAAATCTATGGAAGATGTATTAGCTAATATTCGTTCTGTTTTAGGAAGCAACTAAGTTATGATTCGTTCGAAATCTCCTAGAGAAATTCGATATATGTGTGATGCAGGTAAAGTTGTAGCGCGAACGCATGAAGAACTTGCTAAAGCGGTGAAACAGGGTATTAGTACCAAAGAACTGGATCAGATTGCGGAAGATTACATTATATCCCAGGGAGCGGTTCCTTCGTTTAAGGGATATCGTGGTTTTCCGGCATCAATCTGTACGTCCGTTAATCATGTTGTAGTACATGGGATTCCAAGTTTAGATCTGTTAAATAATGGTGATATTATCAGTATTGATATCGGAGCGATTTTAAATGGATATCATGGTGATGCAGCCAAAACGTTGCCAATTGGGGAAATTTCTGAAACCGCAGAAAAATTGTTGCAGGTCACAGAAGAAAGTTTGCACAAAGGGATTGAGCAGGCCGTTATTGGAAACAGGCTCTCCGATATATCCTATGCTGTGCAGACTCATGTGGAAAACAATGGTTTTTCTGTGGTACGAGATTACTGTGGCCATGGAATTGGTCGTGCCATGCATGAGGAACCGCAAATTCTTAATTATGGGAATCCGGGACATGGACCGAAGCTTAAAGATGGTTATTGTTTAGCCATTGAACCAATGGTTAATGTCGGTACTCATAATGTTTCTGTTTTGAAAGACAGATGGACAGTAATTACAAATGATAAGCAGTTATCTGCTCATTTTGAACATTCTGTTGCAGTAACAGAAGAAGGCCCATTGATTTTAACAGAACTATAAATGGAAAAGGTATAACGTAAGGAGGCTATCTCATATGTCTAAGGATGTTATTGAAGTAGAGGGTACAGTAGTAGAACCTCTACCAAATGCAATGTTTCAGGTTGAATTAGAAAATGGCCATAAGGTTTTGGCTCATGTTTCTGGTAAAATCAGAATGAATTTTATTAAAATTTTGCCGGGGGACAGAGTAACAGTGGAACTCTCTCCGTATGATCTGAGCCGTGGCCGGATCACTTATCGGTTTAAGTAATAAGATACTTCCTATTTCCTATAAGGAGGGTATAAGTAATGAAAGTAAGAACTTCTGTAAAACCAATTTGTGAAAAATGCAAAATTATTCGCCGTAAAGGTGCAGTAATGGTAATTTGCGAAAATCCAAAACATAAACAGAAACAAGGTTAATTTTATAAATAGAGCTTTTCAGGGAGGTGCATCAAATGGCACGAATCGTTGGTATTGACTTACCAAGAGAAAAGAGAGTCGTAATTGGCTTGACATATATCTATGGTATTGGCAAAGCTACTTCTGAAAAAATTATCGCAGAAGCAGGTATCAATCCTGACACAAGAGTACGTGATCTGACTGAAGAAGAAGTACAGAAATTAAGAGACATCATCGGCAAAATGAAGGTTGAAGGTGACCTGCGCCGTGAAATCTCTCTGAACATCAAACGTCTGTCTGAAATCGGTTGTTTCCGCGGTGTAAGACATCGTAGAGGTCTGCCTGTAAGAGGCCAGAGAACAAAAACAAATGCAAGAACACGTAAAGGTAAAATCAAAACTGTAGGCGCAAAACGTAAGAAATAAGGGGTGATATGTTAAATGGCTAGACCAAAAACTGCTAATACTCGTGTAAAACGCAGAGAACGTAAAAATGTTGATAAGGGTATCGCCCATATCAAATCTACATTTAACAATACAATCGTTACCATTACTGATATGAATGGTAATGCCTTATCTTGGGCTAGTGCTGGTGGAATGGGCTTTAAAGGCTCCAGAAAAAGTACACCGTACGCTGCACAGACTGCTGCAGATGTAGCTGCGAAAGCTGCTATGGAACATGGCTTAAGAGAAGTTGAATGTTATGTAAAAGGCCCAGGCGCTGGTAGAGAAGCGGCTATCCGTTCTTTACAGGCTGCTGGTTTGGAAGTAAGTATGATTAAGGACGTAACTCCAATTCCTCATAATGGTTGTCGTCCACCAAAACGTAGAAGAGTCTAGGAGGTGCAATAGAGGAATGGCTAGATATACAGGTCCTGTTTGCCGTTTGTGCCGTAGAGAAGGCGTGAAACTGTTTTTGAAAGGTGATCGTTGCTACTCCGGCAAATGTGCAATGGAAAAAAGAAGTTATGCTCCTGGCCAGCATGGTCAGCGCAGAAGTAAACAAAGCGAATACGGCATGCAGTTAAGAGAAAAACAAAAAGCTCGTCGTATTTATGGCGTACTGGAAGGTCAATTCGAAACCTATTTTGATAAAGCTGAACGTAAAAAAGGCGTTACAGGTGAAAATCTGTTAGTATTATTAGAAACTCGTTTTGATAATATTGTTTATCGTGCAGGTTTTGCATCCTCCAGAAATCAGGCTAGACAATTTGTTCGCCATAACCACTTTACTTTAAATGGTAAAAAAGCAAATATTCCATCTATGGAATTAAAAGTTGGCGATGTAATTCAGTTGAAAGAAGCAAGCAAAAGTTCTGCTTTGATTAAAGAATTGGCTGATAGTTTCGGTTCTAAAAATCCTCCTGCATGGTTAGAATTAGATGTAGACAATCTGTCTGCTAAAGTTGTAAGAATGCCAAGCAAAGAAGATATTGATATACCAGTTGAAGAACAGATGATTGTTGAGTTGTACTCCAAATAATTGATAATCATTACTCTTAGGTTATACTGAGTATAAGTAGGAGGTTGAAATATGATTGAGATTGAAAAGCCAAATATTGAGTGTGTTGCGATGAGCGACGATAACACCTATGGTAAGTTTGTTGTTGAACCATTAGAAAAAGGCTATGGTACAACATTGGGGAACTCCTTAAGACGTATTTTACTGTCTTCTTTACCGGGGACAGCAGTTACATCTATTAAAATTGATGGTGTGTTGCATGAATTTTCTACTGTACCTGGTGTAGTGGAAGATGTCGCAGACATTATTTTAAACATCAAATCCTTGGCACTAAAATCAGATACTGATGAACCTCAGATTATCATAATTGATGCCAATGGGCCGGGAGAAGTAACTGCTGAGGATATTATCACAACGGAAGCGATTGAAATCTTAAATGGGGATTTACATATCGCTACTTTGGATGATGACAGTCGTTTATATATTGAGATGGTAGTAGAACGCGGCCGTGGGTATGTTTCTTCTGTAAAAAATAAGAAAGAAGAACAGCCAATAGGAACTATTCCGATTGATTCTATTTATACTCCTATTCACAAGGTTAACTTTTATCTGGAAGATACTCGTGTTGGTCAGCGGACTGACTATGATAAGCTGACGATTGAATTGTGGAGTAACGGTAGCATCAAACCTGATGATGCAGTTAGTCTGGCTGCAAGAATTTTAAGTGATCATTTAAAATTATTTGTAGGCTTGACCGATGGTATGGATCATGTTCCAATTATGGTCGAAAAAGAGGAAGAGGAAAAGAATAAGATTTTGGATATGACTATCGAAGAGTTAGATCTGTCTGTTCGTTCCTATAACTGTTTAAAACGTGCTGGTATCAATACTGTTTCTGAATTAACACAGAAAACAGAAGACGATATGATGAAAGTTCGTAATCTGGGTAAAAAATCCCTGGAAGAAGTTCAGCAAAAAATGGAAGCTTTGGGCTTAGGCTTAAGATCCACTGAAGAATAAAAGTGAATTTTGTAGTAAAGGAGGAACCGGAATGCCTCATAGAAATTTGGGACGTAATAGTTCTCAGCGTCGTGCGCTGTTAAGAAATATGACTACATCTGTATTAAAGTATGGTAAGATTGAAACAACTGAAGCGAAAGCAAAAGAAGTAAGAAGAATTGTTGAAAAAATGATTACTTTAGGTAAAGCTGGCAATTTGCATGCTTATCGTCAGGCTTTGGCTTATTTAACTGAAGAAGATGTAGCTAAAAAATTGTTTGACGAAATTGCTCCAAAATATGAAGATCGTCAGGGTGGTTATACTCGTGTAGTAAAAGCAGGATACCGTCGTGGTGATGGCACACCAATGGCTATTGTAGAATTGGTATAAGGAGAAGGGCATAGAAGTCAGGAACCAAATTCCTGACTTCTACTGTTTCCTAAATATAACAATGATTAAGATTGATCATTTAACACATATTTTTTACAAAGAATCAACAAAAGAAGAAGTCAAAGCATTGGATGATGTTTCTCTGGAAATTCATGAAGGAGAACATATTGCTGTGTTAGGGCATAATGGATGCGGTAAGTCTACATTGGCGAAGCATTTAAATGCTCTTTTGTTACCAACTGCCGGGACAGTTGAAGTTGACGCTGTCGATACAGCAAACGAAGCAGACTTATGGACAATACGGCAAATGGTAGGTATGGTATTTCAAAATCCAGACAACCAATTAGTCGCTACCACTGTTGAGGAAGATGTTGCATTTGGCCCGGAAAATATGGGAATAGAACCTGCGATTATTCGTCAGAGAGTAGATGAAGCTTTGAATGCAGTGGGAATGACTGCGTTTAAGGATAAAGGGCCACATTTATTATCAGGTGGACAGAAACAGCGTATTGCGATTGCCGGGATTATTGCTATGCGGCCGAAGTATATTGTTTTTGATGAGCCAACTGCCATGCTGGATCCTATTGGGCGGCAAGAAGTGATGGACACAATACATTACCTGAATAAGCAGGAAGGTTTGACAGTCATTAATATTACACATTTTATGGAAGAAGCAGTTCAAGCTGATCGTGTTGTGATAATGGAACATGGAAAAATTGTGTTGTCGGGAAAACCGAAAGAAGTATTTACACAAGTTGATTTGTTAAAAGAAATGCAGCTGGATATTCCGCCTATTGCGGAATTGGCAGCATTGTTACATAAAGAAAACAAGAATATTGCAGCAGATATCATGACAATAGAGGAAATGGTGACAGAGTTATGTCTTTGGAAGTGAAGCATGTAACCTATATTTATCAAAAAGGTTCACCAACAGAAAACCATGCGCTTCAGGATATTTGTTTGAAAATAGATGAGGGTGAATTTCTCGGGATTGTAGGTCATACAGGTTCGGGTAAATCCACCCTTATTCAGCATCTAAATGGTTTACTGAAGCCTTCTGAGGGTGAAGTTTTAGTGAATGGCGTGGATATCAATCAAAAGGAATCCAGGGCAAAATTAAAAGAATTGAGAATGCAGGTTGGACTGGTTTTTCAATATCCAGAATATCAATTATTTGAAGAAACTGTGGAAAATGATATTGCTTTTGGTCCACGTAGTTTGGGTTTGTCAGAGCAAGAAATAAAAGAACGTGTACAGCACACAATGGAATTATTAAATTTAGATTATGAAAAATTTCGTAACAAATCCCCTTTTGAATTGAGTGGAGGAGAAAAACGAAAAGTTGCAATTGCAGGCGTATTGGCTATGCAGCCCCAATATTTGGTTTTAGACGAGCCTACGGCTGGTTTGGATCCCAAAGGTCGTCAGGAATTTCTGGAACTGATTGCAATGCTGCATCGGCAGGGAATGACGATTGTTATGGTTTCACATAGTATGGACGATATTGCTCGGTATGCACAAAAGATGATTGTTATGGAACATGGGCAAATTAAGTTAAGCGGAACGCCGCAAGAGGTTTTCTCTCATCCAGTTGAACTAGAACAGATTGGTGTGGGTGTTCCTACTTTAACAAAATTGTTGTTGCATCTAAAAGAGCGTGGATTCCATGTTCGCACTGATTTGTTTAATGTCAATGAAGTAAAAAAAGAAATTTTGACTGCTTTATCAGAGCGTAAGGGGGGGAATCCATGTTAAAAGATATTACAATAGGTCAGTATCTGCCTGGCCATTCTTTTTTGCATTCATTGGATCCTCGTACAAAGATTATAGCGGTTTTGATATATATGATATCTTTATTTGTTGTCAATAATTTTTTTGGATTGGGATTTATGTTGTTGTTGTCCGTTGTTGTTGTTTTGACATCGCAAATTCCTGTAAAATTCTTTTTTCGAGGTATAAAAGCAATCATCTTTATCGTGAGTTTAACTGTAATCTTACAGATGTTTATGACACCTGGTGAGATAATGTGGCAATTTGGAATTTTCAAAATTACAAAAGAAGGTATCCATCAGGCAATTTTTATGGGGACAAGATTAATCTTACTGGTTAGTGTAACTTCAATATTAACGTTAACTACAACGCCTATTTCATTAACAGATGGTATAGAACATTTACTTAAACCATTTCAGCGTTTTGGAGTACCTGCCCATGAACTTGCGATGATGATGACAATTGCATTGCGATTTATTCCTACTTTAATTGAGGAAACGGAAAAGATTATGAAAGCACAGACTGCGCGTGGTGCTGATTTTGAAAGTGGAAATTTGGTTCAAAGGGCCAAGGCAATGATTCCTTTGCTGGTGCCGCTCTTTTTAAATGCGGTAAAACGAGCTGATGAACTGGCCATGGCTATGGAGGCTCGTTGTTATCATGGCGGAGAAAATCGAACCAGATTAAAAGCGTTGCAGTATACCAAACGAGATTATGTGGCTGCTGTTTTATGCATTGGAATGGTGGTAGGTGCGTTTACAAGCAGATTTATTTAATGGAGGAAATATGCGTAATATAAAAGCCGTGGTTCAGTATGATGGCAGCCGATATTATGGATTTCAAGCACAATTGGATCCGGATAATATTCCTACTGTGCAGGAAGTATTGGAAGAAGCTATTGGAGGGCTGTTAAAAGAACCGACAAGGGTGCATAGTGCTGGCAGAACAGATAGCGGTGTGCATGCCCTGGGACAAGTGGTACATTTTTATACAGAATCAAGAATTCCTGTAGATAAGCTAGCAAATGCTATTAATCAGCACTTACCGCAGGATGTCTATATCTTATCTACAGAAGAAGTAAGTCTGGAATTCCATTCCAGAAAATGTGCCTTGGGAAAGCATTATCAGTATAAGGTTTGGAACAGTGACGAAATAACTGTATTTGGCAATCAGTATTTTTACCGTTATCCTGGCAAACTGGATGATAATTTAATGCTGCAAGCATGCAAGTTATTGGAAGGAACTCATAACTATCAAGGCTTTTGTTCAGCGGGAAGTACTGTGAAAAATTTTGTGCGTACAGTTTATTATATGCACATGCGTCGTGATGGAGATTGGTTGATTTTTGATGTATATGGTAACGGGTTTTTATATAATATGGTACGAATTATGGTGGGTACGGTATTAGATATTGG
>USPE01000004.1 GCA_900556545.1 uncultured Peptococcaceae bacterium
TTTTATTTTTTTCTATAGGGGCTCCCATCCTCCAAATTACGTTAGCTTTGTTAGCTTTGGCTTAACCAATATGGTTTGCCCTTTGTTTTTACGTTAGCTAATCGGTTAGCTATTGTTAGTTTTTTTGCATCAATTCTTTGATGTGTTGTTGTTTCTGCTTTTCATACTGCCATTCTATTATAATTGCACAATAAAAAACAGGAAGACATCATCTGCATCCAGACTACATCTTCCTGTTTATACGCTTTTTATTCTTCTGTTTCTAACGCTTCTTTTGCTTCCACAATTCCGGCATCTGCTGCTTTTTGATACCATTCTCTGGCTTTTTCTGCATCTTTGGCAATTCCTTCACCGTTAGCATAGCACTGCGCCAACAAAAATTGAGCGTCCGGCATATATTCAGCAGCTTCTAATAACAATTGCACTGCCTTCTCTTTATCCTGTTCTACGCCTTCCCCTTCAAAATAGGAAATTGCCAGATTCATTTTGCCTGCGGGATGGTCAGCGTCTGCTGCGCTTTGAAACCATTTTACAGCCTCTGCGTAATCCTGCTCCACACCCATACCCTGGCTGTAGCAAATGCCCAGATTTACCTGTGCCTCTAAAGAACCACGCATAGCAGCTTTTAAGTACCATTCGGCAGCCGCTTCCAGATTTTGTTCTGTTCCCTGACCAAAGGTATAGCATTCGCCAAGAAACTGCTGGGCAATGATATGGCCCTTCTGCGCAGCAACTTTAAAGTTTTCAAACGCTTTTTCCAGATCCTGTTCTACACCGTCTCCATTGTAATACCGGCCGCCCAGCAAATAGCAGGCATTCAAGTTGCCCTGCTCCGCCGACTTCTGATACCAGTAGATGGCTTTTTCGATATCCGGTTCTACCCACTTACCTTGCTCATAACACATAGCCAAATTAAACTGGGCACGGGCAAACCCTTCACTTGCCGCCTCTTCCAATTCTTTCAGTTTTTCTTTACTATCAATCAATTCTGCTTGCTGCATGCATAGCCCTCCCTTGTTCCGATTTTGCTTTTGCCTCAGACGGGTATCTGTTCGTTATTGGACACCGCTCTGTTTGCATATGCTCTTTTGACTATTATTCTGCTGCTGCATCATCGGCCGGTGCATCGGCAGCGCCGGTTTGGTCTGCATCAGCTGCATCTGCTTGTTCTGCATCAGTATTATCAACAGCAGTATCCTGACCGGTAGAAATGGTTTCCGGTACAGATGTTTCATCAATCAGAATTTCAATTTTTGCATCTTCCATCAAGCTGGCAGCCAGATTATTTAAACCGTTTGCATAAATACCCTGTAAAACGCTGTCGTATTTATTTTCAGGGTTTTCCAACAGATTTACGTCAGACTGTTTATCTTCCACCAGAATGATGTGGTAACCGAATTCACTTTTCACCGGTTCTTTGGAATATTCTCCAACTTCCAGTTCCTGCGCTGCTTTGCTGAATTCATCTACCATTTTAGAAGTTGTTAAACCGGTTACAGCAAAATAACCCAGTTCACCGCCATCGGCAGCGGAGCCTGTATCGTCAGAATTTTCTTGTGCTAAAGTGGCAAAATCAGCGCCGCCGTCCAACTGAGCAATCAGGTCAATGGCAACCTGTTCTGCATTTTCTTTATCAGAACTAACCAGAATATGTTTTGCCTTGATAACATCCACTGTTTCAGGATTGTTCACCATATCCTCCTGCAGTTTACTCTGCAACATATATTCTTTCTGGGTATCTCTGTAATATTCCATGGTCATGCCGGACTGTACAACCGCCTGCTCAAAATCATCCTGGCTGCCGCCAAAGCTGTCAGCTACCAACTGATTAATGGCTTCGTCAAGTTCTTCATCTGTCACACTCAAACCGCGTTTCTCAGCTTCCTGCGACAGTAATTCCTGGGCGATCAGACTATCCAAAACAGAATTGCGGGTTTCTACTTTTAAGGTTTCGTCAGAAACATCAGCACCATACATCTGATACATCTGCATGAACTGTGTATAATTGACATCCAGTGTTTCCTGGGAGATTGGTTCACCGTTTACGGTGGCCACTGTGCCATCCGGCACGTTATTGCCGCAGCCTGTCAAACCTGCAAGCAAAAATGTACCTAAAACCAATACTGCTAATTTCTTTTTCATCGTATTCTCTCCTTCGATTCTTTGCAATTAAGCTGCTATTATATTCATACTCCGCTATTATAGCAGAATGCCCGTTATTGCACAATGGCAACCATATCTAATAAAATATCTTTCATTAAATCTAAACATTTTTCAGCCGATGTGCTGCCTACTGTAATGCGCACCACCAGCTCGCCGCCATCGTTGCCGTAGGTCAATTGCCGTTTATATTTTTTGATTAATTCTAATAGCTTGGGCATATCCATATTGGTGTCCGGCGCAAAAAGTGCAGTGACAATGCCGCCTTTTTGCTTAAGGCTGCGGATTCCAATCTGCTGACAATATATTTTCAGCTCAGCCGCTCGCAGCAAATTCCACGTTTCATTGGGAATATCGCCAAATCGGTCTATCATTTCATCCTCCAGCAAATGAAGCCGATTGAGCAGTTTGGCCTGCTGAATGCGTTGATAAAAGCCCAACTTCACGGCACTGTCCCGAATATAATATTCAGGAATAAAGGCACTGACCTGCAAGTCTATCTCTACCTCCTGCGATTTGCCGGTTTTTTCGCCTTTTAATGCGCGAATGGCTTCATCCAGCATGGTGCAGTACAAGTCAAATCCTACCGCTGCCACATGGCCATGCTGTTCGGCGCCAAGCAAATTACCGGCACCCCGTATTTCTAAATCCCGCATGGCAATTTTAAAACCGGAGCCCAGCTCGGTATATTCTCTAATGGCAGCCAGCCGTTTTTCGGCTAATTGGCTCAGCGTTTTATCTTTTTTATAAGTCAGATAGGCGTAAGCGATGCGGTTGCTGCGGCCTACCCTGCCTCGCAGCTGATATAGCTGCGCCAGTCCCATTTTGTCCGCCTCGTCTACAATCATTGTATTGGCGTTGGAAATATCCAAACCGGTTTCAATGATGGTGGTGCAAACCAGCACATCGGCCTGATAGTCGATAAAGTCCATCATAATCTGTTCCAGCTGATGTTCCTTCATCTGTCCATGACCCACCAGAATACGGGCTTCCGGCACCATGATGCTGATTTCTTCTGCCAGCTGCTCAATATCTTCAATCCGGTTATGCACCACATAAACCTGCCCGCCGCGGCCCAATTCTCTCCGAATGGCATCCTTCATCAGCTCCGGCGTTTTTTCAACAATATAGGTCTGAATTGGATAGCGATCCTGCGGCGGTGTTTCAATGACGCTCATATCTCGGATACCCACTAAGGACATATGCAGGGTACGCGGAATCGGTGTGGCGGATAAGGTTAACACATCCACCAAAGAACGCAGACTTTTGATTTTTTCCTTATGGGTGACACCAAAACGCTGCTCCTCGTCCACAATCAATAATCCTAAATCATGAAACTGAATGGTTTTGCCCAATAATTTATGGGTTCCCACCACAATATCCACTGTGCCGTTTTTCAGTCCCTCTGTTGTTTCTTTTTGCTGTTTGGGTGTACAAAACCGGCTGAGCATATCCACCCGCACGCCATAGGGCTGAAACCGCTCAGTAAAGGTATTATAATGCTGCTGCGCCAACACAGTGGTCGGCACCAAAACGGCAACCTGCTTTCCATCGTTCACTGCTTTAAAGGCAGCACGAATGGCCACTTCTGTTTTTCCATAGCCCACATCGCCGCAAATCAGCCGATCCATCACAGTAGGCGACATCATATCTTTTTTGACATCTTCAATGGCTTTTAACTGATCCTCGGTTTCTACATAAGGGAAGGCATCTTCAAATTCCTTTTGCCATTGGTCATCGGGCGAAAAAGCAAATCCTTCCTCGCTTTGCCGCCGGGCATAAATCTGCAGTAAGCCCTCGGCAAGCTTTTCAACAGAAGCTTTTACTTTATTTTTGGTGCGCTGCCATTCATTGCCGCCCAATTTGTTGACTTTGGGGACAACGCCGTCATTCACTGCATATTTTTGCAGCAGGTCAAACTGCTCTACAGGGATATACAGCTTGCCGTCATCCGAATATTTAACAATTAAATAATCTCGTTCTACATCCTGCACTTTTAGGCGTTCAATGCCCATATAACGGCCGATACCATGGCCCATATGCACAACATAATCGCCGATTTTCAAATCATCCAACTGAGAAATTTTTTGTCCGTCTTCCTGGAAGAATTTTTTATTTACTCGTTTTTTCTGCTGCTGAAATACTTCTGTTTCACTGACAAATACCAGTCGGCTTTGCGGGAACCGCGCGCCATGGCTGATATTGCCGTAAGCCAAATAAATTTGCCCTGCATCAGCCTGATATCGGTCTGCTATCCAGCTGCATAAAATGTCATGGTCACTGAGCATTTGCTGTAAACGTAGCGCTTTTGCAGCAGATGTAAGTAAAATGAGAATCCGATATTTCTGTTCCTGCCAGGCTTGCAGTTCCTCTACCAGCAGCTGCGGATTGCCAAAGAAGGAAGATATATTCTGGCAGTCCAATGGCATTTTATCAGGATATTGTTGAAATACAGATGCTTTTGGCAGCAACGAAAAACAAACATGGGGAACTGCTCCGACCATAGGAATCATCTCATCCATATTGAAAAAATATTCAGCCTGGCCGGGCAATACGCCGCCTTTTAACAGCAGCTCACTGAATGTCTGCCGCCGTTCTTTTTCTAAATATTCCTGCGCCTCTTGTATGCGGTTCATCTCGTCCAGCACAAGCATTTTTTCATGGCCCAAATAGTCCAGCAGGCTGGCATTTTCCTGATAGAAAAATGTCTGGTATTGCTCCATTCCGGTAAAGTAGAGGTCCTGCTGCAATCTCTCCAGCAGCTCCCCGATCTTGTTTTGCAGCCGCTCTACCGGCTCTCTGTCTTTTCGTTTTGACAGCTGCCCCACCTGTTTATTAAACTGCTCACGAATTTTCCGCAGTCCTGCTTCCTTATTCTGCGCCATCAGGAAAAATTCCCGCCCCGGAACAATCCAAACCTTGCTTACTTTTTCAATGGAGCATTGGCTGTCTGTTGCAAAGAATCGAATAGAGTCTATTTCATCATCAAAAAATTCCAAGCGCAGGGGATTTTCATAATAAGGAGAATAGATATCGAAAATACCGCCCCGCACAGAAAATTGCCCTTGTCGCTCTACTTGCTCCACCGCCTCATAGCCAAAGTTTACCAAATGGGCTTTCAGCTGCTGCTGTTCCATTACCATGCCCACTTCCAGCTGCAGCAAGCCTTGCAGAAAATCTCCTACAGGCAGCAGTTTTTTACTTAACCCTTCTATCGTCGTAACAACAGCAAACTTTTTGTCCCGTTCCAATATCAGATGGGACAGAATTTCCAGCCGTTTTTGTTCCAGTTCTCCGCTTTGTGCAATTACTTCATAAGGAATCATTTCCAATGCAGGAAAATACAACACCTCATAGGACGGCAGCAATTGCACCAAATCTTCCCACAACTCTTTGGCCCGTTTTTGCGTGTCGCAAACTACAAGTAAATTTCCTTGTGCTCGGCGTTGTGTTAAAGAAGCCGTCACCAAGGTTCGCTGGCCCTCGTACAGTCCATATACAACCGCTTCTCCTGCAAGGGAAAGCTGTTCTTGCACCTTGCCAATTTCAGCATCATTCTGTAAAAAATCTATCAGTGCTGTTCCTTTGGCTTCCATACTATTTCGTCACCCCAATTTTTTTATTATGGCAAAGATTACACACTTAACCCTTTGTTTTTACATTATATTGATTCATGGCCGGCCCGATTCCTTCATCAAGCCATTTTTTCACAGCATCTACCGATATGGCTACAGCATGCTCAATATTTTTTTTATCTGCTCCGCTAAAAGGAGTCAGCACATAGTCTTTTGTGTTATAGGTGCCACGCCCAATACCAATTTTTAACCGGTCAAAATCATTAGAGTTCAAATGGGCGATAATATTTTTGATTCCATTATGACCGCCGGCGCCTCCTCCTTGTTTAAACCGCAACTGGCCGGGGGGTAAATCCAAATCATCATGAATGACCAACAGATCATCTATGCGGTCTTTATAATAATTTAGCAGCTCCATCACTGCCTGTCCGCTAAGGTTCATATAGGTTAACGGCTTCACCAGCAGAATCTTTTCATTATCCCAGTTGGCAATTTGTGTCAGAGCCTGGCATTGTTTTTTTTCTACTGCGGTATGCAGTTCATCAGCAATGGCGTCCACCACCATAAATCCTACATTGTGCTTTGTCTGCGCATATTCTTTCCCCGGATTTCCCAAACCAATTATCATTTTCATAATGCTGCTTGCCTCCTTAGTCTTATTTGAGCAAATGAAAGCCATTCGTCTATCATAAAATTCCTAAAACAAACACAGCAAAGCCGAGGAATCTGAAAGATTCTTCGACTCATTGATTGCCCGTATTTGTACATAAAAATTTAATCCAAATGAAAATTTTGTCATGACTTATTGTATCATACTTTGCCAGCACTACCAAATATAATTTCGATTTTTAAAAACTTTTTCCTCTTTTATCATCATAAAAATATCACCATAAAAAGTTGCTGCAAAAAAAATCATTTTTCATAACCGATAAAAACGCCAGCCTCCGCAGAGAAGACTGGCGTAAGAAAGCACACGATTCAATTTTAATTATTCAAACAATTCACTGACAGAATTATCTAAATGAATCCGTAAGATTGCTTCACCGATAATTGGCGCAACGGATAATACTTTAATTTTGTCGCTCTTTTTATCTCCCATTGGAATGGTATTGGTTGTAACCAGTTCCTGAATCGGAGACTTTTCAATCCGTTCAATGGCAGGGCCGGACAATACTGCGTGGGTGCAGCAAGCATCTACACATTTTGCGCCTCTGTCAATCAAAGCCTGTGCGCCATTGGTAATGGTGCCGGCAGTATCAATCATATCATCAACTAAAATAACCTCTTTACCTTTAATATCGCCGATAATGTTCATAACTTCGGACACATTTGGCATTGGTCTTCTTTTATCAATAATAGCCAACGGAACACCAATCTGTTCTGCCAGATTTCTTGCCCGAGTTACCCCACCCATATCCGGAGATACGACTACCAGATTTTCCGGATCTTTATGTTTATAGTAATCGGCCAGAATCGGCAAGCCAAACAGGTTGTCCACCGGAATATCAAAAAAGCCTTGAATCTGCATAGCATGTAAGTCCATAGCCAAAACACGGCGAGCGCCGGCTTTTGTGATTAAATTTGCTACTAATTTGGCAGTGATTGGTTCACGGCCGCGGGATTTTCTGTCCTGTCTTGCATATCCATAGTAAGGCAGCACTGCGGTAATGCGTTTTGCAGAAGCGCGGCGCAACGCATCAATCATAATTAATAGTTCCATCAGATTGTCGTTTACCGGGGTACAGGTCGGCTGAATAATATATGCGTCACTGCCGCGTACACTCTCGTCGATGATTAAGCTGATTTCTCCATCGCTAAAATGTTTTACTTTGGCAGCGCCCAATTTGACACCCAAATAATCAGCAATTTCCTGTGCTAATTCCGGATTGGCATTTCCAGTAAACAATTTCAAATTTCTTACTTCTTTCCTTGTAGTCATTTGGTTGTTCTCCCCCTAACAGAATCTTAAACTGTATTATATTTATAATAACTAATCTGCGCTGCAAACTCAACCTTTATTTCCTGATATCTCTAGAAAAAATGACAAAAACCTATTTTTTCTTTCTCCAGTTTTCTTTCAAACGCAATTCTGCTCTCACAACTGCCAAGCTTTCAGCGGGAACATCTCTTGTAATAGTGGAACCAGCACCAATGAAAGCGTTTTCTTCCACAGTTACCGGAGCAACCAAGTTTGTATTACTTCCAACAAAAGCCCCATCTTCAATAATTGTTTGATATTTATTGACACCATCGTAATTACAGGTAATGGTTCCGCAGCCAATATTGACCCCGCTGCCGACAACGGCATCGCCAACGTAAGAAAGATGAGGAATTTTGCTGCCTTCTCCTACTTGCGCTTTTTTTACTTCTACAAAGTCGCCGATTTTTACGTGATCAGCCAGTTTTGTCCCGGGACGCAGATAAGCCATTGGACCAATTTTACAGAAATTACCCACTGTACTTTCCACGATAACCGTACTTTGAATATCGTTACCATCACCAATCACACTGTCTGCAAATCGACAGTTAGCGCCGATGATATTATCGCTGCCAATCACAGTATTGCCTTCCAGAATCACATTGGGATAAATAACAGTATCATTTCCAATTACCACATCGGCACCGATATAGGTGTGCATTGGATCAATTAACGTAACGCCCTCCATCATAACCTGCGTGCATTTACGCTGACGCAAAATTTGTTCTGCCTGTGATAACTGCACCCGATTATTGACGCCCAGACTTTCGCTGAAATCCTCAAGAATATAACCGCCCACCGGCAGTTTCTGCTCATTGGCAATTTTGATCAGGTCTGTCAGATAATATTCTTTCTGTGCGTTATTTGTGTTCAAATCTCCCAAATGCTGCTGCAAAAATGCTTGGTCAAAACAGTAGGTTCCTGTATTGATTTCTTTCACCTTTTTTTGCTCATCGGTAGCATCCTTCTGCTCTACAATGGAAAAGATGTGCTGCCCCTGCCGCATAATGCGTCCATATCCGGTTGGATTTTCTGCCAACGCGGTTAATACGGTGACTGCATTTTTTTCTTCCTGATGCTGCTTAATTAATTGCTGAATGGTTTCTGCGCGCAGCAACGGTGTGTCGCCGCAAATTACCAATACACATTGATTTTGTTCCGGCAGTACTTTGGCTGCCTGCATGACTGCATGTCCTGTGCCCAATTGTTCTGTTTGATAAACTGCAACAGCCTGGTTTTCTACTACCTGCGCAACCTGATCACCACCATGCCCCAATACAATAATTTTATCCTCTACACCAGCTGTTTCTAAACAATCTATCACCCACTGCACCATTGGTTTCCCCAGTGCTTTATGCAGCACTTTAGGTAATTTTGATTTCATTCTGGTGCCTTGCCCTGCCGCCAGAATAATTGCTGTTGTCTTCATAAACAAATTTCTCCTTTTTGCAAAATCGTTTTTACTCATATTTTACTTGGGTATTCCCAATCTTTATACAAATTTTACAGTTGCTATCTTTGTATAGTTTACCACATTATTTAACAGAGTACCAGCGGTAACATGCTGATTTTGCGCATATATACACCTTGCCCATATTCCGGCTGCGGCTTTGCCATCCTGTAAAAAGTACGCACCATGAATATGCAAGCCGTATATCCATTTAAAACAAAACAATTATACATAGTATGCATTTTAACCTCTGTAGGTTATGAACCTGTATATAAACAGTATTTTTTTCTGTATTACTTTTTTGTTATCCATATTCGACCAGCTCAAACTATTTTGTTTCAGCTTTTTATTGCAATGATTCAATGATATTGACAATTTTTTACCATACTTCCGCTCTTTAGGTTTGGCAAATTTTTTTCTTTCCTCAATTTTTATCAGGTGTATTTCTTAAGCCTAACAGAGCAAATCGGCTCTATTAAGCATTTTCTTTTGAATCTTCAATTTCTTCTTGCAACTTATTGTAACAATCAAAGTATGCATGAAATTAATAAGAGATACTAATGTGTTGTATATATTCTTCCCATTCGCTATAATAAAACCAGGTTAAGGATTGAGGAACTTCCTCAATAAAAAATATACACTAATATTCATTTAAGAAAGGATGATTTTTCACCATGACACAACCAATCCAATGTTGTTACTCTCCACATGAACAGCACATTATGGACGCTGCTGCTGGGGATACAAGCTACAAAAAAGGCAGAGAAAGAATTTACAAAATTTTAGACCGTAACCAGAATTTGAAACCAGTTATCGATGCTGAACGTGCAAAATACTTCACAGAATCCATGGCTCAGACTGAAGGCGAACACCTGACACTGAGATGGGCAAAAGCTATGATGAACATCGCTAAAAACATCACAGTTTATGTAGAAGAAGATAACTTACTGGCTGGTCGTATCGGCTGCCAAGGTCGTTATGGTATTCTGTATCCTGAACTGGATGGCGATATCTTCGAAGAAGCTATCAAATTGTTGCCAACTCGTGTTACATCTCCATTCAACATGACTCAGGAAACTGTTGACACAATCCTGAATGACATTGCTCCATATTGGGACGCTAAAACAGGCAGAGGCAAAACATTCTTCAATGACTTATATGATGCACTGCCAGAAGACACTTTAAAAGTAACTTATGAACCATCCGAAAAATCTACTTCCAGATTTATCGTAAATGAAACTGCTTCTTTCCGTTCCTCTAACCAGTGGGTTCCAGACTATGAAAAAGTTCTGAAAAGAGGTTTCAAAGGTCTGAAAGAAGAAGCTCAGGCTAAATTAGCTGCTCTGGATCCATTTGATCCACTGGACAACGTAAACCAGAAACCATTCTACGAAGCAATCGTAATTCTGTGCGACGCTATTGTACTGTGGGCTAACCGTTACGCTGACCTGTATGAAAAAGAAGCTGAAAAAGAAGCTGATCCAGTTCGTAAACAGGAAATGGTTGACATTGCTGCTCGTTGCCGTTGGGTACCAGAAAACCCAGCTCGTGACTTCCGTGAAGCTTTACAGTCTCAGTGGTTTACACAGCTGTTCTCCCGTTTGGAACAGAAAACTGGTACAATCGTATCCAACGGTCGTATGGACCAGTATCTGTACCCATTCTACAAAGCTGACAAAGAAGCTGGTAAATTAACAGACGAACAGGCTATGGAATTACTGGAATGCATGTGGGTTGCTATGGCTCAGTTTATCGACCTGTATATGTCCGTAACCGGCGGTGCTTTCAACGAAGGTTATGCTCACTGGGAAGCTGTTACAATTGGCGGCCAGACACCTCAGGGTCAGGATGCTACCAATGAATTGACCTACCTGTTCTTGAGATCCAAACAGGAATTCCCACTGCACTACCCAGACTTAGCTGCTCGTATTCATGCTCGTTCTCCACAGAGATACATTGAAGAATGCGCTAAAACAGTTAAAGAAGGTTCCGGTTTCCCAAAACTGTTAAACGACGAAGAAATCGTTCTGCAGTTAGTATCCAACGGTGCTACCATTGAAGAAGCATTTGACTATGCTGTATCCGGTTGTGCTGAAGCCAGAATGCCGAACCGTGACACCTTTACTTCCGGTGGTGTATACATCAACTTTGCATCTGCAATCGAAATGATGATGTACAACGGTAGAACTTTCAAAACTGGTGATGAATTACTGGGTCTGGAAACAGGCGAAGTTGAAACATTCAAAACTTGGGACGATGTATGGAATGCATACGTTGCTCAGGCTAGAAACCTGTTGAGACATGCTTTCATTCAGCAGAAAAATATCGACAGACTGCGTGAAAAACACTTTGCAGCTCCACTGCTGTCCGCTATGCATGACCTGTGCATGAAAGAAGGTCTGGATCTGCATACAGAATTTATCCCAGGCGGCGTTGATATCGGTTACTTCGAATCCATGGGCTTCGGTACTGTAGTTGACTCCCTGGCTGCTATCAAAAAATTAGTATTTGACGAAAAAGTTACCACCTTGGTAGAAATCAGAGAAGCTATGAAAGCTAACTTTGAAGGTTACGAAGTATTGAGACAGCGTTTACTGAACGCTCCTAAATATGGTAACAACGATCCATATGCTGACGAAATCGGTAAAGCTTGCGACTTAGTATGCTCCGAATTTACAGATAAATATTCTAAATCTCTGGGTATTGAATACTGCCTGCGTTATGTACCATTTACATCTCACGTACCATTTGGTAAAGTTGTAGGTGCTACACCTAACGGCCGTGTTGCTTACTTCCCACTGTCTGATGGTTCTTCCGCATCTCATGGTTGTGATACTCACGGTCCAACAGCAGTTCTGTTAAGTAACTATCATACCAAAAACCCAGGTTTCCATGACAGAGCAGCTCGTCTGTTGAACATCAAATTCGACCCAAGTACAGTTGCTGGCGAAGAAGGTACCAAAAAACTGGCTTCCTTCATCAGAACATGGTGCGACCTGAAACTGTGGCATGTACAGTTTAACGTAATCAACAAAGAAACATTAGTTGCTGCTCAGCAGGATCCAGATAGATACAGAGGATTAATCGTTCGTATTGCTGGTTACAGTGCATACTTCTGTGACTTGTCTCCAGCTCTGCAGGATGACCTGATTGCTCGTACACAGCAGACAACAATCTAATTGTTGAACAATTTTATAATTAATTTTTGAGATGGGCGGGCGATAGACCCGCCCATTTTAAGGTTCTGTCCCTTTTCTTTTGATTTATTTTTGGATACAATTTTAGTATTGTTCTATATTCCAATATCCTATACAATAAATAATATCAAATAGTATTTCATATGTTTTTAATTTACAAGGAGGTGCAGCCATGGAAGGTTGCGTATTTAATGTACAAAAATATTCCGTACATGACGGTCCGGGAATTCGTACTATTGTGTTTTTAAAAGGCTGTCCGTTACATTGCAAATGGTGTTGTAATCCGGAATCACAACTGGCCAAACCGCAAATTGCTTACAATCCTGAAAAATGCATCGGTGATGTATGCATGTTGTGCACTCAGGTATGTCCGCAAAAAAATATGTCGTTGCTAGATACAAACAAAGTATGGATTAATCACCAAAATTGTATTCATTGTCTTGCGTGTGCAAAAGCTTGTCCTGCAAAAGCAATCAGTTTATATGGGGAACATCACAATGCCCAATATTTTATTGATAAAGTAGAAGAAGACTCTATTTTCTACTCTCGTTCCGAAGGCGGCTTAACTTTAAGCGGCGGAGAACCTACCATGCAGACAGAATTTGCAATCGAGTTATTAAAAGATGCAAAAGAAAGAGGTATTACTACCGCTATCGAAACTTGCGGCGCTATCCCATGGGAAAAATGCCATGAAGTTTATGATTATTTAGATTACATCCATTTTGATATTAAACACCTTAATTCAGAAAAACATAAAGAGTGGACTGGCCAAGGCAATGAAGTTATTTTGGATACGTTCCGCAAAATGCGTGAAGCCCATCCTAATACACCATGTGTTGCCAGAACACCGATTATCCCAGGATTTAATGATACAGAAGAAGATATTATTGCAATCCGCGATTTCGTAAAACAGTTCCCAAATACAACTTACGAAGTTTTACGGTATCATCGTTACGGTTCTACGAAATATGAATTTATTGGCCGTGACTACCCTCTGGGAACAGAAGATTTAGATGGCGATTTGTTTAATCATTTGAAAGAAATTAGCTTGCAATAAGTACTTTCAACTTCTTAATCGTATATCTCCACAAAATTATTTTTTAGGAAGGAATTCAAAATGGATAATTTCTCTATTCAAACCAAAATATATTTTGGCGATGATGTTTTAGATCATTTAAGTGAATTGAACTGCAAAAAAGCTTTAATCGTTACCGATCCATTTATTGTAACCAGTGGTCTTTTGGATATGATTGTACATCCGTTAGAAAATGGAAAAACTGAATTCAAGATTTTCAGTGATGTTGTTCCAGACCCACCAATTGGAAAAATTGTTTTAGGCGTAAAAGCATTGCTGGATTATCAGCCAGAAGTTTTAATTGCTGTTGGCGGCGGTTCTGCTATTGATGCTTCAAAAGCAATACGCGAATTTGCAATGACAACTGAGGGATATCCTAAGATTCCTTTAATTGCAATTCCTACTACAAGCGGAACTGGTTCTGAGGTTACTTCTTTTGCTGTAATCACCGATCCTGAACGGCATATAAAATATCCATTAATCTCACCAAGTTTGCTTCCGGATGAAGCAATTTTAGATGCAGAATTGGTTCGCAGTGTGCCACCGCATATCACGGCAGACACCGGAATGGACGTTTTTACGCACGCATTAGAAGCCTTTGTAAGTATCAACGAAAATGAGTTTTCATCTGCGTTGGCAGAAAAAGCCATTCAGATTGTCGGCTCCCATTTGTTACGCACTTATTACGATGGCAATGATATGGATGCCAGAAAAAAAATGCACTCTGCATCCTGCTTGGCAGGTTTGGCATTCAATTCGGCCGGCTTAGGTTTAAACCATGGTATGGCACACGCATTAGGCGCAACATTCCATATTCCTCATGGTCGTGCAAATGCTATGTTACTGCCGCATATCATTCAATACAATTCTAACATCAATGAACACAGTAAAAGTCAGCGTTCGTACCCACAGGTTGTAGAACGTTATTCTACAATCGCAAGAAACTTGGGGTTAAACAGCTATAATGAAATTATGACTGTCCGTTCTTTAGCCAACTGGGTACAATTTATGTTAAAAGAATTAGATATGCCATTATCCATTTCTCAGATTGGTACTATTTCTAAAGAAGATTATTTTGCTGCAATTCCACATATGGCTGATGAAGCTTTGGCTGACAATTGTACAAAAAATAATCCGCGTAAAGTTACTCGTGCCAATGTTATTGAGTTATACAAACAGCTCTGGTACTAAATCGAAGAACTGATTTCAAAAATATCACTAATATCACTATAATAAAAATAGATGCTGGAAGTTGCGTTTTTAACACATTCCAGCATCTATTTTTATTTAACTGTATAAAACAACCGCCGCATCCCTTGTCGGTTTTTACTTCCCGTTACAGTTTATACCCCGTTTTTGCTCACATACGATTCTCTCAGATACTTATCTAATTGTAATGATTGTTATTCACAAAATAAAAACGATATATTTCTCGTGTCTTTGACCAATGAAATATATCATTTCTACGATTCATTTTTTATTGTTCTTCCCTTATATCCATCCGTTATCACTACTGTTTGATTGCCTGTATATACAAATATTTCTCCACTGTACCTAATGGCTGCCCAGATACCACACTCTGCCCTACGCTAATGTCACAAGATTGCAATCCACTGTAGATTAAGGTATAACCGTCACACCGAATCTCCAACTGGTTCTGTTGCTCTAATGCCACTTTCTGCACAATGCCTGACTGGGCAGAAAGTGCCAAACCATCATCAGAGGAATAGCACAACCTGTCATGAAAACGATAATCCTCATGAATCGGGTCATAACCAAAACCATAACCATACAGCAATTGTCCATTACATGGCGCTGCAAATCCCTCCCATTGCGTAGGATCAACGGTAATTACTGTTGCTTCATTTTTTTCCACTGGCTTTGTTTCATCTGTCTGTGCTGCCGTATCAGCCGCAGCATCTTTTTCTGTAACACTTTCTTCCTGTACTGCTGTCAATTTTTGTGATTCATTTTTCACATTACTCTGTTCTATTTCTTTATTTTGTTCTGGTACATCTTGTTCTGCAACCGCTTCATTTGTCTCTCGATCAGCCAAAAATGCTATACCATTTTCATTTTTCGGCTGCCAAGGATTGGAAGAAAACATCCAAAATGAGAGTGCAATCAAAAATGACAGAATTGCCAATCCAGTCAGATAAACATGAGCATTTCGCTGCAACCACTGCAAATAGTCTAAATCCAAATCTTTTCGTCCCATAATAAAAACCTCCTGTGACAATAGTATTGCCAAATCAGGAGGCTTATTATTCAAATCGTTTTTATCATTTCTCATAATCATTGCAATTTTTTTCACTCTTTTGACAATTGTGTGCCCGGATAGTAACGAGATAGTATCTGTTGATACGTATTGTTCTGCTCCGCATAATAATTGGCGCCATACTGGCATAAACCCACGCCATGCCCATAACCATTGGTGGTAAACGTAATCTCATCACCATCTATTTTCCAACTGACTAATGATGACTTTAAACCCAATGCACTGCGTAATTGCGTCCCCGAAAAAGTTTCATTGCCAATACGTAATGATTTTACTCGGTCAGAAGCTGTGCTGGATAATAACTGCATAAAATCACCAAAATTTCCTACAGCGGCCACTCCATCGACACCCATTTTTTGCTCCATTTGCTGTAACGACATGGTTGTCTGCGCACCAGTGTGAGGGTCGGTTGAATGGTTGCAGGCTACACTCACCAAATAAGGCTTGGCATTTCCCCACACTTCCTCCGCATCTTCTGTACGGCCACCGCCACAGCTGGCATGATATAAAGGTTCAATCAGTACCCCATCATAACGCAATACCTCCCCGGCTGTTTCAGATACTGCTTGCACAATTTTACGATGATAATCTTTATAATTCTTACCCCAACGTTTTTTTTGTTCAGCATCACTAATCCATGCCTGACAGGTTTGCGGATTGGTACTAAGCTGCGCATGTGAATCTAAAGCCAAGCTCTAAAGCTGTTACATGAGGATTGGGATTAGCCATGCGGCTGACTGTAAATGTTCTGGCCGCCACAGCTTGCGCTTTTAATGCTTCTACATCAAAACTGGCCGGCATTTCTGCTGCTACAACGCCGGTCAGGTATTGTTCCAAATCTAATGTCATCAACTGCGCAGTCTCCATATTATAAACCTGTACCGTTCTGCCCGAATACAACTCCGGTTCCCCGCTTTCTGGCAGCCGCTCAACCACTCCAGATATTCCATAAAGAAATACACCGCATAATAATACCGCCACCCACGTAAGACGGCTACGTCGTTTTTTTCTTTGACGTAGCCGTGCTGTATGGGGCGACCTGATTCGTGTAACCATGGCCATCGACCCCTTTAATCATGATTCCATTTTATTGTATGCACCATAAAAAAGGTTTAGACTATTTACTGTACAACAGCTTTCCATAAACCATGCAGATTACAATAAGCGTATGCAGCTTTTACCGCATCACCTTCTACCAAAGCAAAAGAAGCCTTTGGCGCATCTCCAGCAGTCAGCATTTTTTTCTGACAGCCCTGCTGTGTTTCTAAGTAAATCCATGTAATAAGATGTTCTTCTGTCATTGGATGTTCAACCGAACCTACTGTCACCAATACTTTCGTGCCGTTCACTTCAACCACTGGCACATGCTTTTCTCCGGCAGCTTCAGTACTATTGGCGGCCAACTCTTTCATAGGACGCCCGCAGCAGACCAAAGGAACACCGGAATCTTTTAGCTTGGTAGCAATATTACCGCATGTTTCACACACAAAAAATTTTGTTTCCATATCACTCACTCCTGATAAAAATATGATAAAATTTACACTCGCTGGTGCTTTACCGTAAATTTTCCTACTTGTTATTTTACCCTAAATCATCGTATTTTATTAAAAATCCTGCAAAAGTATATTTCTATACTGATGTATATGTTATGTACGTATCTTACTATGATAAAGCTATGATGATTATACAAATGATGCAGAGCAATTGGCAAGTTTCAGAATAGAGTAACTCGTTTTTACAAATCGAACCGTAGTATTTATCCAACTTTAGCTTCTAACTTTTCAATTCGCTTTTCATGCCGACCAATATCGCCCCATAAATACTTTACTTCTGTTTTCAGTTCTTTGAGTTCTGCTTTGATTTCTTCCTGACCTGCTTTTAAGGATACAACATCCTGCTGCAAACCATCCACATCCCGTCTCAAACCAGCTACATCCTCTTTCAGAACCGCCACATCCTCTTTTAGACCAGCTACATCTTCCTTCAACTCCGCCACATCTTCTTTTAGACCGGAAATGTCCCGCTGCATCACGATCAGCAGTTCCAAAATCTTTTCTTCATTTGTCATAAGCTCCCTCCTCTCTTTTGATGTAATCAGTATAGCATGGACATCCCGATTATCGCAAGAACAAATGCAAATACAACATGTAACAAAATCATATAGATTCGTTCGCTTATCTTTTATAAAAATCTTTTCAGCAAACAAAAAATCAGACAAAATACTCTAAAAATCCTCAAAGTACCCTGTCTGATTCATGCATTCTTTATAAAATAACTTTACGGTTTTCTACCATATACAACACGATCTAACCTTTGCCAGTCCTGCAAAATATCTACCTGAACCAGCCCTGCATCTAATAATAACTGCTGTACCGCTTTGCCCTGCTGATAGCCCACTTCTAACACAATCCAACCACCAGAGCACAGCATCTTAGGCGCGGCAGCACTTAACTTTCGATAAAAATATAGTCCATCATTGCCGCCCCATAATGCCAAGCGAGGCTCTTGCAGCACATCACCAGGCAACTCATTAATTTCACTGGTGGTAATATAAGGCGGATTGGCTGTCAATAGGTCTAACTTGCCTTCCAAGTGAGAAAAAGGTGTTAACAGATCCCCTTGCCGAAACTGCACATGGGTGTTGCATTGTTCATTGTTCTGCGCAGCAATTGCCAAAGCCTCTGCTGATAAATCCCCTGCCCATACAGTTGCCTGCGGTTTGTAATGACTGATAGCCAGGGCAATAGCACCACTGCCAGTACACACATCCAATACTGTTGGCTGCTCCAATTCTTCCAAAAGCTTTAGTGCCTGTTCTACCAACCGCTCTGTGTCAAATCGAGGAATTAATACAGCAGGCGTTACCTGTAAGGTTAGACCCATAAAATCCACTGTGCCTAACAAATACTGCAACGGCACATCCTGCATACGCTGCTGCACCATTTGCTGAAAAGCATCCACCTGCCCGGAACTGAGTTCATCGGCATCATGGGCTAATAACAATGCCCGATTGGTATTTAATACATGACACAATAGTAATTCTGCTTCAAGTCGCTTCTCGCTCCCCAGCTTTTCAGTAGCCCATTGTAATAAAGTTCTTCCGTTCATTAAGCCTCATCCGCATTCTTTAATTTTTCTGCCTGATCGGTTGTAATCAAAGCATCAATAATTTCATCCAAATTACCCAGCAATACTTTATCTAAATTATGCACTGTCAGATTAATGCGATGGTCACTTACGCGGCCTTGCGGAAAGTTATAGGTGCGGATTCGTTCGCTGCGATCACCGCTGCCAATCATGCCTTTCCGTTGTGCAGATAATTCACCCTGGGCTTCCTGCTGATATTTTTCCAACAAACGGGAACGCAATACTTTAATGGCTTTTTCTTTATTCATCTGCTGTGACTTTTCATCCTGGCATGATACCACTAACCCCGTTGGCAAATGGGTAACACGCACTGCAGACTGAGTGGTATTCACAGACTGACCGCCAGGGCCGCTGGAACAAAATACATCAATCCGCAAATCGTTCATATTGATTTCCACTTCTACTTCTTCTGCTTCTGGCAATACTGCTACTGTAGCTGCAGAAGTATGGATTCGTCCGCTGGATTCTGTGGCCGGCACACGCTGTACACGATGTACGCCGCCTTCAAATTTTAATTTACTGTATGCGCCTTTCCCTTCAATCATAAAAGTGATTTCTTTATAGCCGCCAACGTCTGTATAGTTGGTGTTCATCACTTCTGTTTTCCAGCCCTGCATTTCTGCATAACGGGTGTACATACGGAACAAGTCAGCTGCAAACAAAGCTGCTTCATCACCGCCAGTACCTGCACGAATTTCCATAATAACGTTTTTGCTGTCATTTGGGTCTTTCGGCAATAAAAGAATGGTCAGCTCATGTTCTAAGGTTTCCTTTTGCTCAGATAATTCTTTGATCTCAGCCTTCACCATTTCATCCATTTCCGGATCCAATTTTTCCTGCAGCATTGCTTTAGAATCGTCCAATTCACCTTGTACTTTTTTATACTGGCGAAACGCAATTACCACGTCTTCTAAATCGGCCTGCGCTTTGGCACATTTGTGCAATTCAGCAGGATTGTTCAGCACATCGGGATCAACCATCTTCTGATTCAGTTCTTCATATTTATCCTCTAATATCTGCAAACGCTCTAACATAAATCAATCCTCCATCAATACTTATTTCAACACTTGTACGAATACTTAATTGTATCATAACTTTTTTGTCTTTTCCACAGGGAAGCATCGGCTTTCTCCCGCTATAACAAAATTTTCTTTTATTCTCTTTATATCGTAATATCGTTGCAAATCATAGCATACCCAATCAAAAAACGCAAGTAACAATACCTGCGTTTTCTATAAAAGGTTCTTTATTTTATTGCGCTATAAATGTATACAAATTGGCAGTCAGCATAATGGCTTCTGCTGCCAAAGGCTGTTCCTGTTCAGCTCCCATGTGCTCCATGATTTCATCGGTCATAATGCCCAGCTGCTGCAATTGCTCCAATTGTTCTGTATAACCTGATGCACTGATTCCTGCTGCTTTCGCTATGGCAGCAATCATTTCACCATTGGTTGGAGGATCGCCCACTTCTACTGTCGGCACTGTTTTTCCAGTCTTTTTCATTGCATTATTAATCATATTCTGCAGCCGCCATTTACCAACAGCTTCATCTAAACGATAATCATTACTGTAGCCGCCGTCCAGCAAACCCAAACTGCGAATTACTTTCACACCGGAATAAGCCCAGTGATCCATAAATGATTCATGCACCTCAAAGTCATCTAAATAAGCACCTTGTTTTTTCAGCTGTTTTTGTATACTGGAAATAGCTGCTTCATCTGCACTCATATCACGGAAACTTTGTTGTTCTTCCAGAGAATATGCAGCTGCCACACCAGCAGCTTCCCCTTCGGCCATGCCCACTGGAATCACACGGGCACTGCCTGCTGCTAAAGAAGTATAAGAGGCGCTGCGGCCAATTACCAGCATGTTTTCTACTTCTAACGGCACTAAACAGCGAAACGGTATGGCATAACGGTCCGGACTGCCAATGACAGTACCATAGGTTTGTCCAGCAGTAGGCTGAATATCGGCCGGATAGGCAACAATGGCTATCTTATCCCATTGGTCACGATTTTCTAATACATCATCAATGGTTAACTGATACTCGCCAATGATATGACGACTCTCCCGCACATACAATTGACTGGCAGTGCCAGCCAGCTGCGCATTTTCAAAACCTATAAAATTCTGCTGTACATATGGCACAATGTATTCTAATTCTTTTTGCGCACGGGCGATGCCTTCTGCCTTGCTTTCTTCACTCATCGCATCTACACCGAAAATAATCAGCGCATTGACTAATACATTGCCGTTATCCTGTCTGGCTACGTTAAAGCCGCGCAGCCGCATCAATTCGTCCTGCGGTTCATAGGCATAGCCTTCTCTGGTGTAGCCCCAAGCTGTTTTTTCGGTGGCGCCAGTGCCTTCATTATCATCATTTTCCAGATAGTTTACGACTTTATCCCAATCTACACCAGACAATTCAAAAACCAGCGTCACACCCATATGACGTTCTTTTTCTCCAATATCCTCACCAGCGATAGTATAGGGCGCGCCAGCAGCAGCGGCTACATCCGCATCTACAGTGGCATCAATAACACGACTGGCTGTATAGGTTACCTGTTGGCCATCTTCTTCCACAACCACACCGGTAATTCGAGAGCCATCCATAACAGGTTCAATAAAAGCAGTATTTAATTTTAAGGTTGCATTGGGTTCATCGGTTACCCAATCATAAAAAAATTGTTTTGCGGTTTCTACATCAAAAGCAGTACCGCCTACTGCATTATAGAATTCCATGAATAACCCTTGTGTCAAAATGCTGCCATCACGGCTCTCGCAAATGTCAATAAAGTTTAATTTGCCTAATGTCATCAAACCGCCCAGTGCTTCGTCATCTTCAATTAACAGTGTTTTTAACCCATTGCGGGCAGAAGATACTGCTGCACAAACACCCTCTGGATCTCCGCCTACTACAATTACATCATAGTCTACGCCTGCTTCTTTTGGAGTATCAGCCGTATCATTACCGCAGCCGGTCAACAACAGGCAGCAGCAAAATAAAATACAAATCAGTTTTTTCATAGTCGTCTCCTTTTTATTCAAATCACACATCTTTCAAATGAAACAATTCTATGTTTTTATCCTTTATAGAAAATTCCCAAACCTTTCAGGATTGTATTATTTCTGCAAATATTGATGTACATTGGCCAGCAGCATAATAACTTCTGCTCGCTGCGGTACTTTTGTTAAATCTGTAAAATAAGGCTGCAGCTGTGCTGTTAAAATATTAGCTTTTATCAATGACTGCTGGGCTGTATTGATATCCAAACCGGCTGTTCTGGCCGCTTCTCTCAGTACATCTTCGCAAGACGGGGCATGAGAAAAATAAATAACACCCTCTATATCATGATACTGCCAAAGGCCCATGACGATTTCCGTTAATTCCTCCGCTGTAATGGCTTCCTCCAGCCGATAATCATTTTGATAACCGCC
>USPE01000005.1 GCA_900556545.1 uncultured Peptococcaceae bacterium
CTCTTTTTCCGCATAACCTAAAACACGCCAATCTAAAATCAAATCAATGTCCTCAGAAAAACGATGAATCAAATCATATGCTTTGGATAAACTGGTTCCACCTTTAAATGTAAACGCATGCTTCCAAGGGCAAACATGAAAGAGATACTCTAATAAAAGCACCACCCAAAAATCCTTTTCTATAATTGCCGCATTTAAATTCATCTTTTCCGCTGTATTTTGAAAAAGTATTTGTTTTTCTGCATCGGATGCTTTTACTATCTGGTACATACTGAATGATCCTCCCGTGCAATTTGTTTAATGATAGGCTGTAACCACACCGTAGTTTGTCTGGTTTCCTGCATTAGCTTTTCTTTTTCCAAATCCGATAATTGCTTCTGTAATTTTTTTATAACACAATCATCAATTTGCATTTCTCCCATTGCTTTTAATGCTTGAATAACCAGATTTGTCTTTTCCGACATCCCTGAAATTTCTTTGTTATTCCGATGTTTAAATTCTAATTCCTGATTTCCAATTTTATATTTTTTGTATGGACCATCACTAATATAAATCCATTTTGCTGGTACCTGTGTTGATAATCCTAATTGATTCAATGCTGCATTTCCACTAGGTGCAATCGTCCAGTTATAGTTTCTGGCCAGTGCTTTTGCAACCTCATCAACAGACGGTGCTTCATATTCCTGCAAAAGTTGACTAAAACGAGGATTGTAATAAACACCACGTATAATACGCTGTATTTTTCCTTTTTCCTCTAAGCGTAACAAAGATTTTTTAGCTGTATCATAATCGGTCAAATCACAAAAATCCAAAATTACAAATGCCGTTTGTGGTTTTGCATCACAAATACGTTCATAAATTTGTTGAATATACGAATCCTTCCGCATGTTTATCGCCTCCTTTGTCCCTAATATTATATATTATTCGGGACAAAACTTCAATGCTAATTTATTTTTATTCTTCCCCATTCTGATAGCGATAAACATCTTCAAACCAAATTGCACCGTTGATCCGCTTTACTTCTTCCACACATTTTTGATGCAGCTTCTTTAGAGTTTCCGCATCCACTTCATACACCGATGCCATAATATGACTGAGCTTTGCAATCTCTACAGCTAACTTAAAATCCATTCGAGCCAAACGATTTTCGGTATCCTGAATGGTGCCGGAAATCATAGAAGACACGGACTGTAATTGGTAATCTTCTGCTTGATTGGTTTTCAAATAACCAAGATAAAATTTTAATGCTTTGGAGATAAATTCATTTCTGGAACGGACATCCGCAGCCTCCAACATTTTATCACATTCTTCAATCAAGGCTTTCTCCAGATAAACGCCTTTTCGCACCCGTTCCATTTATACACAGCCTCCTTTGTGTTATCAACAAAATCGTTCTCTTATCCACAAAGTTATCTACATCCTTATCCACAGTTTTCTATTGTATTCAAATTTTTTGCTCTTTTTTCTGTTTCCTTCGGGAATTCTCATACATACAGATAACAACATATTGTAAAATCGGTTCCTTTGTATCCAAAACGGAATCGGCCGGAGGGCTTTGCCCGCCGGGGTCAAGCTGGTTTATGCTGCCCAAAGCAGCATAAACCCTTTAACCTGCACTCTTTTCGACCTTCATTCCTGACCCCTGAATGCATGACAATTCTGTCTTTTTTTCTCCAATACTTCCTCTCGGTATCCCAGAGATACAACCTCATCTAACACCATCATGGAGTCAATTTCGTCCCGTTCCCAAAGCATCTCACGTACTAAAGCCCGAAAAAATGGATTGTCGCCATAAACAATTCCCTGTTTTTTTACTGCCTCACATAAGTGAATCCGACTAACCCCTTCTTTTTCATTCTCCAGCCCGTCCTCTATAATTTGGTTTACCAAATCTATAAGTTGCTGATTGAATCTCTCTAACGTAGGATAAGCCAATGCTCTGGCATCTGGCACATAAGCAGCATATCTGGCATAAGCAAAACCTTCCGATTCCACTAGTATACCATCCCTATGACCCTGTCCCATCACCAGAATACAGTGGTATGCCCCATCTGTACCCAAATGCATTTGTTCTATATTCTCAGAAATAAAATTTTGCTCCATCATCGGCCTTTGAAAAAATGCTTCATAGTCCTCACTTGATATATGAACCACCTTTTCAATTTTGATATTCCGACACCGAAATTGTGCTGGCTTACATTCAAATACCGCTTTTAACTCCATCTGCTTTTCCCACCTCTTTCAGGTTTTTATTTTGCCCCGTTGCGTCCAGTTCCGACGCGCCTTCTTTTACAACAGACTTTTTATTCTTTCGTTCTTTTCCAGTTTTCTCTTTCGCCTGCACTTTACTTTGTTTCTTAAACTCGATATACTCTCTGGCCTGTTCCGGTACTTCCTTTTCATACAATTCTTTCAGGCTTTTTTCCAATTCTGCCTGTAACGTTCTGCCCCCTTTCTCCAGATAAAAACGCAACGCTTCCAGTTCTTCCTGTTCCATTGTTAAGATAATATTTTTCATCATGACATTCTCCTTTTTTCAATATGAATCAAACGAAAAAAAATGCATCCTGCAGGTGGCTTGTACTTCTTCAGCAGTAAATGTTTCTGGGGTTTCAAACTGTTTTTCATATTGTTCCAGTTTTTCTTTTGGCAGTGATTGAAATGCTTCCCCATCATCGCCTGCAATAAAAAACGGGCCGGCGATAATGTCGCTGCCCAATCTGCGGTTGCCTTCCATCCCAATTAATTTTCCTTCATCATTACAAACTAAAATTGCTTCTTCATCTAATACAACACACTCAATCAAGCCGCCAACTTTTTGCTGCATAGCTTCCAGCGTATTTTCTATTGTTGTTGCATAGGGTCTTTTTCCCGGATCTACCATCAATACTTCAATTTGTACCTCCGATTCCATATAACCATCCTCCTTTGTTATTGTTTAGGATAACTGCAACAGACCATCTGCGTCTTCGTCCAACGTTTGATATAATTGTGCATCTTCCCCATCAAAAAGCCACGCTGCAAATTCTCTGGCGGCGGCAGTTCCTTCCTCTATCCAGGTTTCATCAAGCACAACACCAGCCCGGTACGTCTTCTCACCTAAATTATAACCATAATCTTCATCGGCCCATTGATGATGGAATTCAATTTCCGGATATTGTTCTGATAGTTTTTGTATCACCGGCTCCGGTTCACTCCAGGCTGTAAAAAATAAAAATTGGTTTTTCTCACAAACTCTGTTTCCATAACCACCGTAACTGTTCCATTTCGTCCCCCAATTTTGGATAGACCAATGATACCAGGTTGTAGCGCCATACTGCTGTTGATTCTCCACTGCCTGTTTTCCCAATTCTAAAAGAGATGGTATCTGTTCTTCGGAAATACGGGCTAAAAGCGCATCGTATGATGGAAATGGCTGTTTTCCATCCAATGCCTTTTGTAATTCTAAAAAATCTTTCTCAGCCATCTTATGGTTTGGATTTAACCATGTTATATTGGGATCCACTGCTGTTACATATAACCGAATTGCATTTGTTGTATTGCTGCCTTCTTCTATTTCCAGACTCTTTGGCATAGGAATCAGCTTATTAAAATCAAGACTGCCCAACCCATCTACCTGGTATCTCAATTGTTCCCGCACTTCGGCAATTCGTTTTTCGTCTCCACGTAAGGTAATCAAATTGGCAATATGATTTGGCATTCTAATCCATCTCCCTTCACCGCATCTCTATTTACGGCAAATATTTTCTTGGATTCTGTGATTCCCCATTCACCCGCACTTCAAAATGCAGATGTGGTCCAGTACTTTTTCCGGTATTTCCAGACAGCGCAATCACAGCTCCCTGTTTCATCTCTTGTCCTTGCCGCACCAACAGTTTTGAACAGTGTGCATATAAGGTCACCAGCCCATTGCCATGCTCGACGATCACATGATAACCATACCCGCTGGTACTATAGCGTACAGCTTGCACGCTGCCATCCAACACACAATGAACCTTCGTTCCGGTTGGAATCGCCAAGTCAATCCCGCTATGTCCTTTCGGTTTTCCGCTGATGGGATCACGGCGCATTCCAAATTCAGAGGATACCACCTGCCGCCAGTCTTTTATAATCGGTGAACATACACTGCCGCCAGAAAACACAAACTCTCCAGAGGGTAATTGGTTCAGCCAATCATCAAACCCACTTCCATAAGACGGCGCTGAAACTCCATACTGCAAAAAATAATAAATCTCCGCAGCATTGGCAATCTCTGCTTCGGTAATTTCCCGTCCCAGTACAGTTTCCAGATTTTGATACACCACATCCAAGCTGGTTTCTGCCATGGCTTCCTTTTGAAAACATGCATAATAGCTTTCTATTGACACAACGTTTGACGTTTCGCCGAAAAACAGAGCATAAAAAATAGCCTGCATTTGTTTCAAATCAGGCTTGTTCTCTTCTTCCACGGCTTCATGGTAATCGGCCAACTGTTTTAGTTCTTCCTGCATCCACACCAACTGCACCCGGTATCCTTTTGGTATGGTCTCTGGAATGGATGCTTCTGAAAAAACCAGTTCTACCACAGCCTGATTATGGGATACCGCCGCATACCCAACGGAAATACTGATTGTCAGTGCTGCAAGCAATAGGAACATGCCCATCAAAAACAGGATGCCTGCTGGATGCTTTCGATTTTCTTCTACACCTGCCATGCTGCATCATCCTTTCCTACAGCTGCTGTTCTATCTGATCGGCTTTTTGCATCTCTATTTGTTCTTCGCTCAAGCGCAGCGCTTCTTGTAATACAGCTACTGGCAACTCCAACGTCATATAGCCTTCCAGTATCGTATTGAAATACCGTTCTGACGGCATCTGACAGGTCATCCCCGGCTTCATTTCATACACCATTGCGTGATATATTGTTTTATCGATCTCGACTTCTACCATCTGTTTGCCATAAAATAAAGGATACCCTTCATATTGATCCAACCGTTTTTCATCCCTATCGCTAATCTGCCAAAGCAAAACTGGTACCTGCTTTCCTGCTTTTTGCTCAATTGTCGCAAAAGCGTTATCCTTTCTGCCGCGAAACTGCAGTTCATAATCTTCTAACAAACCGGTTCCCACCGTCTTTGCATCGGGACATCGTTTCGCCATCTGCATGAGATTTAAATTACTTCCATATGCAATATAATATTTCCACTGTTTCATAGCTGCCTCCTCACTGTAACATAAGCGGTTCCATTTCTTCTGTTTCCACTTCTTCCGATTCTGTTGCTGCCGTGCTCCTTTCCTGTAACGCCGCCTCCCGCAGCCGCTCTCGCTGGGCAATGGCCTGCTCCGGTCTTCTCCATGCACCATTGCCTTCCAGATTTCTCAGCAAAAATTTTCTCGCAGTGGCAAATTCTTCACCAATCATTCCGAGACGTAAAAGCCATGTGCGGAAGGTGTATTTTTCATTATCACTTTGTGTCGGTTTCAGCTGTGTACTTTTCTGGCTGAGCGCCTGCGCTGTGATTGCCAATACAAACTGAATCGCAGTTTTTAGTTCCCCGGCATGTGTTGTACTGTTAAACACACGAAACTCTACTGTTCCTTTTTCAAAAAAACTGTGCAGATTCAAACAGCGATATCTGCTGTTATGGTAATGTCCGTGTCTCTCCCAGTCATCCTGATACCAGATTTTTTTCAATTCGGTCAGGGTTTTTGGCTTTTTCTGATTCAGTTCTGCTAAAAAATGCGGATCCGTTTTTTGACAATAAGAGTACGCCCTGCCATCTGCAACCGTTAGCGCCCGGTAAATCATATCTTCCTTATTGGCCACCAGATTTACCAAATTGCGTAAGGTACGGGCATCGAAGCGGGAGCCATCCACATGGATATGAATCCCGCAGGAGTCATTCACTTTCATCTTACCCTCCGTTCTCAGTCTTCGCACCAGCTCCTGTATGAGCGGAATGTCTTCATAATGACAAATCGGCGTCACCAGTTCTACTTTATAGTCCCTACCCGGTCTGCTTCCGCGAATACTGCTATCAAAAACAAATTTCCAGGCTCGGTTCTGTTCATCTTTCACACTATAATTGCCTCCAGATTGCTCTACTTCACTTTCAAAACAGGCTGCACAAATCTGTGCAGCCCGTTCTCTGGTCATTCCGGTAAATTCAATCTCCACACCGAAGGGTAATTCCCGTAAGTCTACTTTTATCACGGATTAATACCCGGTTCTCGGTAATGTTACCGGCAGCGGCTGATAGACTTTGGTTACCCAGCGGTCGACACCCTGTATCCATTCTCCTTGATACAGCCCGCCGACTTCTGCCTGATTGACTACACCAACTGGACTTGAGATCTGATTGTTCACCCGGACGGTCATCTGCGGTTCTTCCACCTGTGCAAATCCAGGCTGCACGGTGCCAAACACAAACATCACCTCGGTTACATATTCATTTTGTGCCAACCCAAGAGCCAGCGGAGATACATCATAAACACGATTGCGTGTGGTACTCAGATTATCTGCAATGGTTTTATAGCTGCTGCTCAAATTGGTGCGATACACAATCTTATAGGTTTGTTTTTTATTATAGGTGCCGGTCACAATTTTCTGAATCCGCACATCCTTTGGCAGAACATCTTTCCAGTAGAAACTTTCCAATGCCACGGTAGAATGGTTGGCAATATCTGAGAAGGTATAGGTAATTTCACCACCTGCCATAACCTGATAATATCCCCGTTTTGTAATGGCTACTTCCGTTTCCAGCGGTTCATCCAACACTTCATAGCGCAGAATCTGGTTATTGAACTCAATGGTACAGTCAATCTCATTGGGATTGATGCCATAGTAGGCTGGCGCTTTTACTTCCTTTACAACATAACGGCCCAATGGCAATGCTTTGGATACCGCTCTGCCGCTGCTGTCTGTTTTGATGGTATCCACCACATTCCCGCTCTTATAGGCACGGATCTCAAACACAGCACCGCTTAACAAGGTACCTTTGGGCAAACCATTTTGGCTGTTATCTGCCGCAGATTTTTTTATAATCTGAATCTGTCCATGCTCTCCGGTATTTTCCCAGGTAATTTCCGTTGTTTTCCCTGCAGTTACATAGATGGTCTTCATGGCCGCATCCAGGGTATAACCATCTGCCGCTTCTAATTCGCGAAGATAGTATTTCCCGGCAGTCAGTTCTTTGTTGATATACACATAACCTTCCTGATCCGATTCATACTGTCCGATTGGATTGCGGTTACTATCGTATAACAAAAACTTTACTCCATAGATGCCTTCCCCAGTCAGGGAATCTACTTTATGAATCAAAATAGAAGCCGCTTTCTTGTTGGTTAATTCCAGGGTAGCGGTTTCCCCATCTTTCACTTCAATTTTCTGTGGTGTTGCATCCAACAGATAACCTTTGGCTGCTTTTAACTCGGTTACCGTGTACCAACCTTTTTCCAAATCCGGTAGTTGAATCAGGCCATTTCGGTCAGTGGTATATTGCCCGATAACTTCTCCATTCATCTTCTGTATTTCAAATTTCACGCCTTCAATTCGTTTCCCTGTTTCTTCATCGGTTTTCATAATCGTCAACCCACCAGTTGGATAGTTGACAAAGGTTAAGGTCTGCGTATCATGGGTGTTTACCTTTACCGTCTGTGGGGTGGAATCCAACACATACCCATCAATGGTTTTGGTTTCGGTTACCACATAGGTATCCGGCGGCAAATTCATAAGAACGATCTGACCATTTTCATCAGTGGTGTATAATCCATTGCTGGAAATAGCACCTTCCCCGTCCGGTACAAAAGTACCATCGGAAGTAATGACTTTGAACTCAACACCCTGTAATGGTTTTCCGGTTACCGCATCTTTTTTCACAATCACCAGTCCACCTTTTGGCTGATTGCGGAACTCTAAGGTCATGGTTTCATTGGCTTTGATTTTAATGCTCTGTGGCGTATTGTCCAGCACATAACTATCTTTGGCTCTTGTTTCTTTGACGATCACCGTCATGCCCGGTTCTAAATTATCAATCCGAATGGTTCCAGCACTGTCGGTTACATAGTTTCCGTTGGCGTTGTCAATGACACCGCCATCACTATCTGTCACCAGAAATTCGACATCAGAGATTGGCTCTCCGGTGACCGCATCTTTCTTTACGATGAGCAGACTACCCATCTTATCATTACCAAAGGTGACCGTAATCACATCCTGATCTTTGCCGGACAGATACACCGTCTTGGCACTATCATGAATCACATATCCATCCGGGGCTGAGATTTCCTCCACCACATACGTACCTGCTTTCAGGCCAGTTACCACGATTGTCCCATTGCTGCTGGTGCGATACTCGCCAATCACGGTACCGCCCATGCCGCTGGTGCCGCCTAAATAACTTAAACGGAAGTATGCACCTTCCAGTGGTTTTCCCGTGTCTGCATCCACTTTTTTAATCACGATGGCGCTCTTTGGCACATTCTCAAAGGTGATGGTCTGGTCTTCATCGGCTTTCAGAAATACATCTTTGCTGTCTGGACGGGCCAGTTCATAACCGGATGGTGCAGATACTTCCTGAATTCGATACCAACCCGGTTCTAATTTTTCTAGTTGAATCTGTCCATCTTCTCCGCTGGTAAAGGTACCTAACTCCTGTAGATTCCCAACGGTAGAGCCGTTTTCGGCATACCAGACCTGGAACTTCGCACCGCTTAACGCATCTTTTGTAATACTGTCCAGCTTTTCAATGGTCAGGTCTGGTTTTCTGCTGTTTTCATAAGTGACGGAAACAGTTTCGCCTTTCTTCACATAAACATCTTTTGGCGTAGTGTCTAAGATGACACCATCTGGTACAGCTTTTTCCGTGATGGTGTACCAACCTTCCAGTAAGGTGTCTAACACAATTTTCCCGTCATTGTCCGTGGTGTAATCGCCAATCACCTTACCACCTTTTTCTGCGATGGTATAAGTAACACCAGCCAATGGCTTCCGGCTTACTTTATCCACTTTGGTAATTTCTAAAATCGCCAGCTTTTGATTGTAAAACACAAGCTGTGTTTTTTCTCCTGCCTTTAACTCCACCGATTTTGTATTGTTTTTATCTAATTCGTAACCCGGTGCTGCGACCGTTTCGGTAATCTGATAGCTTCCCGGTACGAAATTGTCCAGCACAATCTTGCCGTCTTTGTCGGTTACAAAGTCCTGATTGTAACTGGTATCAATGCCACGGATGTGAAAAGTGGTCCCTGCCACTGGTTTCTGACTGTCTTTGTCCAATTTGGAGAGTTCCAGCTCTGCTTTCTTTAAGTTTTCAAATACCAGCTGCACCGACATCTGACCAGGGGATAACTCTACCGTCTGTGGATTTTCTCCGCTTATCACATATCCCGCCGGTGCTGCAATCTCAGTTACTTGATAGCTACCCGCTGGTAACTCTTCCACGGTAATCTTGCCCCGTTCATCGGTCTGATACTCCCCGGAAAAATTGTTGTCGATGCCTTCGATTTTGAAGGTTGCACCAGCCAGCGGCATATCATTGTTTGGGTCGTATTTATAAATGCTGATACCCGGTTTATGACTGTTGGTGCCATGATAGGTCACCGTTTTGTTGGCGCTCACCGTGATGGTTTCTTTTTTACTATCCAGTATATAATGCTCTGGTGCTTTAATTTCCTGCACACTATAACTGCCCGGTTTCAATTCGGTGAGGCTCGCCATCCCGGTGCCATCGGTGGTTACATCGGTCGTAAAACGATAAGTGTCATTGGCACCCGGCAAATAGGTCACGCGGAACACCGCACCTTCTAAATGTTGATTGGTATCTTTGTCGGTTTTTTCGATTAACAATCCACCATACGGTTCATTCACGAAAGTCACCTCATAGCTATCCTGCTGCAAACCACCTTCTCCATCGGCAATGGTGGTAATGGTCTGATTATGATCCTTACTCAGCAAATATCCATACGGTGCTTCCACTTCGATAATGCTGTAAGTATTAAAGGGTGTCCCATTTTCCAAAGGTTCATATTTTATAATCAGACTTCCGTCATGTGGGTCTTTTACTTCTGTTTTAATAAAGGTGTTAGCATCTACCGGAAATGAAAATTTCCCGCTGGAATCGGTACCGTAGCTGCCGATTTCCGCACCATCTTTTAATACTTTGAATACTGCACCAGCTAATGGTTTGTTGTTATTATCTTTTTTATAGACAATTACCTGTCCATCTTCCACCACGGGTTTGTCTGGATCCACCGGCTCTTCCGGCTTAGTTGCACCATAGGTAAATTTGGCAGTGCTCTTTTTGGTGTTGATAGGATCGAACGTGCTATAATAATCCTGACAGTCGGTCTGGACTGTTTTCGCATAGTACACAGCGTTATCTTCTGCCTGTACATATAACTGTACATCAAAGTTTGTGTTTGCGGCATCGGCTACAGGAACACGAACCTTAAAGTCATCGCCAACGGCAAAGCTGCTCTTGGGCTGGTTATTCTTATCTGTAATTTTTGCAGAAGCCGGAGCATTCTTCAGGTTCACGGTTACACTGTGGGTTGCATCATAATTGGCGGTGATGGTATAAGTCTGCTCTACATAACCATCCTGCTCCGTTGGACTGCCGGATGCGGTCAGCTTACATTCCAGTTCTACCGGAATGCTCTGCCAGTTGGCACTGGCCTGATAGATTTTATCCATGGCTGCTTTTACTCGATTCCCCTGTGCGGTGCCATCACTTTTCCATAAGGAATACTCCCAACTGCCTGCCAGTGTCCAAACCACATTTCGGGTGGCGTAATAGGCTTCTTTGTTCGTTTCTAACCCCAAAGATTCCGGCGTATTGTAAGGATACCCATTCATAATAGCTCCATAAATACGAGGACTCTGCACAGTCTGCGTTAAATTGGCTTCCCGATCCCCTAAATTGTTTACCCCCAGTTGGTCAGGAATGACGCAATAGCAGGGATAATTTGTGGTTACCCCATTGCGGTTTTTTCCTTGGAAATAGGCAAAGTAGCCATTCTTGGCTTTTCCATTGTATAGCATACATTTGATTGGGGTTGCTTTATCGCCGATTATATAAATGTTGTTTTCCCGGAGCGCTTCTTCCGGGCTGGATGCAGCAAAGGCTGGTGCAGTGCCAGTTAAAAAAGTAACGCATAAAAAAACGACCAGTAAAATAAGACTGGTCGTGCGTTGTATCGTTTTGTTTGTAAGAGACATCGGTTTCTCCTCCTGATTCAATTTTTTAATAAAAAAGAAGCTGCTTATTGGAATAAACAGCTTCCCTGGAAATGTTCATTTATTTTTTCTCCAAATATAATTTGATGGCAGTTAAAAATTGCTGTGCTTGTTCAATCCGATGCTGCGACAAAGCCTGAAGGGTTTCATCCATATAATTCAACTCCATCTTTGATAATGTTTTGATAGAAAGGCAGTACCTTCTTCCCATGTTCAAAACTTTCTTTATCACGCAATAAAATAGAGATCATAATATCATGTTCCAAACCGATCCGACTACTTAATTTGCTAACTTCTTTTCTATATGACAGCACTTCTTCCTTAGAACAATCTAAAACGACCATAATGTCAATATCCGATTCCGGTGTAAAATCACCTCTGGCATACGATCCATATAACACAACCTTATAGAGCTTGTCAGAAAGTAACGCAAATACAGATTCCATTACAGATGCAGTGATCACCTGAACTTTATCCTTTGCTTGCATAAACAACACCTCCTGCTTTTAGAATAGCCCCACATAAAAACCCTGCAACAAACTGTTTTCCATTCTGTTTCATATTGCCTCGCTCCTCTCATTGTTTTTTCACCATACACTATACTACATACGCAGAGCAAAGCAACTATAATGTTCCGCAACAGAGTAACAATAGCCGGTTTTCTGCCATTTTTATTGTTTGGAAGCTGCGAACTGCGATAGAAGCGATCGGTTGCCTGGTAAAACCATTTGCTTTTTCACCCTTTTTCATGCACTTCTACTGCGGTAACACAATATCGATATGCACTTTCATTTCTCACACAGGTCACTAACGTCAATTGATTTTGCTCGGTACGATTTAAAACGCTGGTATCGGTTTCTAATATCTTATCCACCGATACGACCTGATAGGTACGAATACCCAACTTTGTGGTATAAATAATTTTATCTCCATAACGTAATGTGTGAAGTTTGCCGAAATAATTACTGTTCCCGCGATTATGACCACATAATGCCACATTCCCATCCCACACACTGCTATCCCGCATATGGGCAATGCCTTTCTTCATGTTGGCGGCACTTTCTCCCTCATAAATCCGCACCGATAAATCCAGCTTTGGAATTTCTAAACGGCCAATATGGCCAGCTGTATAGTAAAGTGCATCGGTTACTGCAGTGATCCAGCTTTCTGACTTCCAGGCATAATGATCCGTAATGTCCGGGGCTGGCAGCAAGCTTTCTACAATCCCGTTCCCGGTTTGTGTAATTCCTGTCGTATCTTTATAGTCCCGCTCCGTCAACAGATTTGGAGTTAACCGTTCTCCGGCATCTAAGGTATACGAAGTCATACTGCCAAAAGCCGGAGGGATATACGCTGCCGTTTTCCCGCGGTTATGATTCTGCGTGGCTTCCGTTTCTAAAACTTTTTCCTCGGTTGAAGTGGGAATCCCCAACTCTTCTTGGATACCGGAAAAAGTATAGGTCAAATCAGAGGCAAACACTGGCTGTGCGGTACACAACAACCATGCCAGTAACACCCCAACTGCACAGTTTTTCTGTTTCATCATGCTCCCCATCGCTCCTCTACTGTTTTTGTTTCTTCTCTGTTTTTACGAATCCGTTGTAGGCCATAGACGCCCGCACCCAAAAGAAACAGGATCGCTGCTGCACTGCCAATCTGCTTGGCTGGCAGTGTTGTCCAGAAGGGTTCCCGTTCCCCTATAAAATGAAATCGGTATTTCATCCCTTCCACCTCCGTCTTTTCTACCCATCCGCGATAAACCGCTGTTACGGTGTACCCTTTGGCATATTTTTGGGTCACACTGCCCTCATAAGTCACAACCGCAGTGTAACGATTGGGCATTTCATAACCATCCACCAGAGCAACATTGGAGGTTTGCCAATCCACACCTTTCAACCGGTAGGTCACACCATCTTCTGTGACATTTTTGGGAATCCAGGATAAATCTGCACCATCCAGGTTGGGAAACTGTCGTACTTTGGTTTTCGTCACACGCTTGCTGCCATAGCCCTGGGCAGTTGCCTGAATGCTATTGGTATCCAGATACACCGTACCCGTATACCCATCTTCGGTGGTCACCTCCTTTTTGTCATCCAACATACCAAGCAAGACTTCCATCCGGTTTGAGTTGCTCTCAAAGGTCACAGGATGCTCATATTCTTTTTTATTAACGTTCTTCTGGGCTTCCTCCTCCTGTTTTAGAAATTTCCAGCGGATCCCGTCTTCCCGAAATGCTTCTCTTGGAATCTGATCTGGATCTTCATTCCTATCCAACAAATATTCCTTTGTGTACACCAGCTGCCCATTTTCTTCTTTCCAGGAGGCCTCCATTGGCTGCAGTTCTTTCGTTTCAAAGGCCAACTCCCGTTGTGGTGCATCCTGACTGCTATACCACTGGCATCCCAAAAAGCCCAGCAAAAATGCCAGTACAAAAAGGGCTGCCAGCATACCGCCTTGTTTTTTTGTCATTGTATTCGCTCCTTCCTACCGTCCTCCGGCACTGCCGAATAAAGATTCCCGGTACTTTGATGCAATTACCTTCAGGTTATATCGCTCATTCCCGCATTTATACAGACAAACACCACGTTCCGGATAACGGATTAACTGATATTCACTTTCCTCCAGCTGCAGCATCTCCATAAAAAAAGCCGGATCAATACTGCCCGGATAAAATAAAAACTGATGGGTGGGAATGGAGAACAATGGTCTGGTATACTCCCGAATCCCTTCCAGATTGTAATCCTCCAGATTCTGACTGGCCAGAATCATCATGGAGTTTTTCTTCCGCACCCGCTTCATAAAGTTGCGTACATACTCTACCGTAGTTAAATTACTCAAAAAAAGATAAAACTCATCCAAACTTGCTACCGTATTTCCTTTGGTAAGCAGTGCATTACTCATAAAAGACAGCACATTAAACAGCATGGCATCTTTCAGTTTCCCCGATGTCTGCAGCAGCCCTTTTACCCCAAAGGTCAAAAACACATCATCGGTAATATTGGTATGCCCATTAAAGAATTTTGCTTCTGCGCCCCGCGCCATCGAGTACAGCCCCAACAGCAGATGCTGCAGCTGTTCTGCGGTATACAGCCGTTTTTCCCGTTCATCATACTGCTGATATTGTTCTTCCATATAGCGATACAAATCGGAAAGAATCGGGTATTCCCCCGGCTGTAATTTGTCAAACGCTGTTGTATTCTCAATTCCCCAGCTATCATATAATCCGGTGAGCATGATCTCCAGCACTTCAATTTCCGCATCAGAAAAATCTCTGGCGGTGCGGAAAAAGTCTTTCAAAAACGCAATATGCTGGCTTAACAGCGATTGTTGCCGAAAAGCTTCCGGCGCTTCCAAATCATCCGGGCTTCCGCTTTCATCCCAAATCTTTACCTCCAGCGGATTCATAAAATACTTGCCGGCCATCAGATCAATAAAGCAGCCGCCAAGATTTTCGGTTAATTCCTGATACTCGTGTTCGGGATCCAGACAAAGGATGGCTTTGCCGCTTTCCCGCAATACAGATAACAGCAGCTTCATCAAATAGGATTTTCCCTGCCCGGAGTTCCCCAAAATTAATACATTGGAATTGGTTTTATCCTCCTCCCGTTTTTCAAAATCTACAAAAATGCCGCTGCCGTATTTGTCTCTTCCTAAATAAAACCCCTCACCATCCAACTTTCCAGAATAATGAAAGGGATACAGATTTGCTACCGAAGAGGCGGGAAGCACCCGTTCAAATTGTGTCCCAAAAGCCTGCCTGCCGCAGGGAAACACACTCAAAAACCCTTCTTTTTGCTGTAAGAGTAACTTATCCAGGTTCATTCGGCCGCGGATCAGCTCTGTCTGCACATCCAGCTCCAACTCCTCCAGCCGTTCCATGCTATCTCCCATCATCTCCAGATAGACGGCAGTATGAAGCAGCGGCTCTCTGTTCCGATGCGTTTCACTGATTAACTTTGCCACATCGGCCAGATTGCTTTCTGCCAATACGGTTTCCTGCAAATTGTTGGTATTTGCCCGCACCATGCGATTCTTATTGGTTGCGTTGGAAATAATCTTCTTCTCTTCCTGCGCACTGACGGCCCTGGTGTAGATATGCACATTCACGCCCTGTTTTTCACCGAGATGCTTTAACAGTGCCTGCTCTTCTGTTGTTGCAGGATAATCCCGGATTGCCCAAACCGCCCGATACGTATTGCCGCAAATAAAATAATCCGGATAAAACCGAATCGCAGAAGGCAGCAGCATATCTAAAAATGTTTTTGTGTCATCAGCTGCCGATGGATCCATCGTTTGCTTGTGTTGTTTTCGTTTCTTCATCAGGTATCACCCACCGTTCTCCATCATAATCTTCTAAAAAGGTACCAGCCATCTGCTGCGCAAAATATACCGACAGGATTCGTTTCATATCTTCTTTGGCAGCTCGTTTTACCAAAATATCCTGCTCGCGAAAGGCTTTTTCCACACGGCTTAATACATTGGCCAGTTCTCTGGTATTTTCCTTTTTTAACCGCAGCAGCAGTAAAAACTCCCGTGCGCCTGTATTTCGCTGTTCCATTTGTTCTAAAAACTCTAAATCGTGCTGCAGCAGCTTTTGTACCTTCGGATTTTTTTCTTCTGCCATGCGCTTTTTCAGATATCGTTTGTTATCGGTAAAGTTTTCTTTGGAATTTACACAGCATAATTCTAAATCAGTTAATCCTTTCAATACCGTCATCAGTCCGTATACCTTTCGATTTAAACTGGCCTTTGAAAGTACTGATAAATTATCCGGTTCCAGTAAAAACACCACCAGCTCTTCTTCGGGATTTTTTCTGTATACACCGCTGCCAGTTACCGCAGTGATACCAATCAGTTCCTTTACACTTTTTCTCTGCTGCTTTTGCACCCATCTCTCCCAATAGGCTTTCATCTGCATCTTATTCCCTCCATCGATAGCACTGCTGCCCTGCAAAAAAACAAACAGCAGAACTAATAAAGTCTAAAATGCTGTAATCCTGAATCCGAATGGTCAGAATCGCAAATAAAACACTGACAATTAATGGCACACTCCAGTGAAATGCTGAAAAACAGAGCAAAGAAAAAGCAAGCAGAATCCCTAATACCACCAAATCATTTAAATTCCAAAACCAGAGTGTTGCTCTGGCTTTCAAGTTTTCTGGATAGATATACATCTTCTCTCTCTCCTTACAATCTGAGTTCTACTTCCTGCTGTTCCAATTGCTGTTCAAATTCTTCCTCGGTATAAAGCAGATTTTCATCGTCCATTTCTGAAGCATAAAAATGAACAAACAACCTTTCCCCTTCTCCAATGGAGATTTCCCGCTGAGAAAACCCTTCTCCCCAGCCATCAGAGAACTGACCCTGCAAATACGCTTTTATCGCTTCCTGCTCAGTTATGCTCAGCGGACCAAAACTCTCAACCTTTGTCTTTGACCACAATGCCCCATTCTCTATGGCAACATCCGGTGAAATCTGATACACCTTTTCTTTTAAAAGTTCATTGTGCAGATAGACTGCCAATCCCCGTTCTGCTTCCTCTGGCAGAATTTCTTTTGCAATTTGTTCTCTGATTTCATCTTCAAACTGCATTAATGTTGGATCTCCCCAGCGCAAAAATACCATATCATCGCCATGAAAACGTCCGCTATCATATTCGGCACACACTCTGCCATAAATCCAACTGGTTACCAGCTCTGTTTCCAAAGGATGCAGCGGTGCTTCACCATTTAAATTTAAATATCCGAATTTCGTCTGTACACAACCCGGTGCTTGCTCTTGAGACAAGGTATACTGATCCTTGCGTTCCAACACCCAGCAGGCTTCTTTTAAATTCTGGGGCTGCTGCACCAAAAGCGCCGCAGCACAGCACTCCTGTACCTTTTCCTGCTTTAATTCCGGCTGCTGCAAAATATCTGCCAGCTGCTTGATTGTTTCTATGCTATGACCAGCATTGGGCAGATAGGCACCCAGAAGAGCCGGCTCTAAGCTCACCAGCTCTGCCCACTCTCCCGCCCAGTCAGATATGCCCAGCAGCTTTTTGATATGGGTTTCTTTTTCTTCTGTCATAGGAAAAAATAACCAACAGGCTTCCTCTTTTTTCCGAAAAAATGCTTTTACAGTATGCTCTGCGGTCCGCCCGATCGGCGGCAAACTTCCATTGCTTTGGTAGTGATAAGAAAACGCTTTTCTTTTCTCCAAACTCCCATCGGCACAAAACTGGAAGCAATCCAGATTGCAGATTCCTTCCACTGCTTCCTCCAGCGTATGGACGGTCGGTAAAAGCCGTTCAAACTTCTTTTGCTCACGCTCTGTCAGATAACGGGCCTGTCCATTCAAAAACCGTAATAAATTGATTGTGTTCCTATCTTCCAGATGAAACGACTTTCCCGCAATCAAGCGATTCAGATCATCCCAACCGTCCAATACTGCATCAATCTCTGCTTTGGGATACTTCCGCTGATAGGTGTAAAGTGCCTGATAATCCTCCAACGGACAGCGGACAATCAGAGATTCTACTTGTGTATCATGATGAAATTGTAACCGCATTGTTTTCTCCTTTCCCTTATGGGCGAATCATCTGCCCAACTGTTCTTGTAAAGGTAATGGCATGCTGCGCTGCATAAAAACTGCCCATAATATTAGCCCTTGTATTGGTTTCCATCCCAAAATGTCCGGCAATTCTTGGAATCTCACCAGCAGAAAGCATCAATCCTAAACCAAGCAATAGTTCTTCCCGCAAAACCATCAGCCCCGCAATTAAAATGGCAGACTGCAAAAAAGTAGTCAGACAAAGTCCTATCACCTGTTTGCACCAACCGGTAAAGCCATCCATATATCCTCTTGGAACACCAAAGAGATACAAACTTCCCACTGCAATCAAAATCAGAAGGATACCGCCCCGTTTTAAGTTGGAAAAAAACACTTTAAATACCGCATACCCCAGCATAATCAGGCAGAATACGCCTACCACAGCACTCAAAGCCAGGGAGTGCATATTTTCCAACGTACCCTGTGCAGCTTCCGCGATATTTTGATAGGGTTCCCGATACCCCATCCCTGCAATCGCCGCAGTCAAACTGCCTTCCAAACTTACCACTTCCTGATAAAGTTTCACAGGCACAATACTGAACAAACTGACTGCAAAAAACCCCTTCACAGCATTGAAGCAGACATCTCTCAGATTTCCCCGCCCGGATTGATATTCAATGGCACACTCAAAGCAGGCCACAACCAGACCAACGGCATAGAGCATCCAGCCCAGATTGGAAAAAAACATAACGACCGCTTCCACCCAGGGTAAGTCAAACAGCTCTGCCCCCATCTTGTTCATCATGGCAAAAAACTCACTCAAAAATCCTACCAGCATGCTATAAAGCCAGTCCATAATCTGATCCAGTATGGAACCGGCTGCAAAATCCCAGATAAACAAAAACGTTCACCTTCTTTCCTACACACCGACAATCTGCCAGATATATAACGGCGCAGTCAGGGAAAACACCAGACAGGCAAATAAGATGGCCGGACCGGTCCATTCAAACTGTCCGTGTTTTCGATAGTCAAAGTACACCATAGCCAATTTGGCAAAGAAAAATACAGCAAGAATCAAGTCAATAGCCGGAAAAATAACATTGTTGACTACGGTTTTAATCTGTGTTGCTGCACTCTTCCAGGTGCTTTCAATGGCGCCAGCCACATCGCCTCCGGCTGCGTAAGCGGTACTTGTCAGCAACAAGAAACACACCAACAGACACAATAGGCCTGCCATCGGTTTACGCACATTCCACATTTTTTTGCCTCCTCATGATTCCAGTTCTTCTGCCAGCTGCTTCAATTCTTCTACATAAGCCCGACTTTGTTTCAATTTTAGATCCTGGAACAAATCGCCAACCAGCACTTGTTTCTCCAGCTCTGCTGTATAGGGCAGCGCAAAGGCAGTTTGCCGATACAGCTTTCCAGCCAGCGCTTCATCTTTCACATTGGAAAGCACCCGATAAAAGCGCCGATTTTTTTCTTTCTATTTTTCTAAATACGGCATCTGGCTGGCATAATAGCTGATAGATTTGAGTTCACAGCTCATAAGCTGCACAATCTCATCGGCGGTTAACAATCCGGTCATCGTCAAAAGATTACCGTACAAATCAGAGCTGCAGTCCAAAATGACAATGGGATAGAGCAGACACAACGCCTGCAGTAATTCTTCTGCCTGCCGTCTGCTCACAGGCGGATAATCGGTCTGATGCTCACCTTTTAAGAAGCTGTACAAATGCAGCTTAGGCACCTGCTTTAACTGGCATTGATTGGCTTCCACCAAAGATGGGATAATGTGTTTTGCGGCAAAGATACTGCCCAAAGAGTGTTGTTCGCTTAACGCATCCTCACCAGTCAGGCAGGATAAGGTCGGACTCTGAACGTCACAAAACACAAGCGCAACGTCCTTTCCCCACGCTGCGTACTGCCAGGCCAGCTTGGCTGCCGTTACTGTCTTCCCTGCGCCAGGGCTGCCCCAAACGGCAAACAACTGATTTCCCTGCTTTCGCTGTTTCATATTCATTCCTCCAATCGTCGTTCCAGCTTTTGAAAGCCCATTTCATCCACATAAAAAAAAGAGCTGCCCGTTTTTTCATCGTACAGCTCCAACACATCCGACAGACTTAACGGATGGCCCGGAAAGCCTTCTGGCAATCTGGTATTAAATTTTTGATAGATGGCTTCCAGCACATCAGTTTCCACATAACCATCATAAACCACCTGATAGTCCCGAAAATCAACTGCACCATATTGCTGCAAAAATTTTTCATAGGGCAGGAATTTCTTTTCTGCCCCCACTTCTTCCCGCCATTGCCAGATACGGCAAAACTGCACCCGACAGGTTCCGTTTTCATCCATACAGTTACAGTGCAGCAGCCGCTCATACAAGTCAGGCAGCTCTTTCAGATACAGTCCATACTCTTTTTTCAGCAGCTCTTTTAAATGTGTCGTGGTAAAGATGGTATCCACATAGGCCAGTTCGTTTTTTTGATAACCAACCCGATTGCCGTAATAATAAATAAATCCATTTTCCAGATACATCTCACGCATCCGTTTCCCTCCTTTATGATTCTTTGATTTGCTCTAATAATTCTACCGCCAAAAGCAGTCTGCTGTCTTTCTCCATTCCTTTTACTGCAGCACGCACATAGCTTTCCACTGCTTCGGAAGAATGATCTCCCATTTCTATCATCGTAACTGCTTCCAGAATCAATTTTCCCGGCGCTGCTGTTATTTTTACAATCATCCCCTCCTCCAGCCCTGCTTTTTCTCTGAGTTCCCGAGGCAGATAAAGCCTGCCTTTTGCTCCAACCACTTTATATTGTTTCTGATCTGCTTCTTTCAATCACGACAGGCCTCCTCTCATAAGCGGCGGCAGTTCTTCCATGGCTGTCTTTTGAATCTCCTGGTTTGGCACACAGCGAACCGGTATCTGCATCTCGCGTGCCAGTTCCCATTCAGCTTTCATTCCTTCTGTAATCCGATCACCGCAAAGCCACAATTCATCACAGACCGTAAGAAGCGACTTTGCCAGAACAATTCCAATTGCCCGCTCTATCGGATCATCATCATCCAAAACCTGCGGATAAAGCAAATGGGGGGCAATGGGAACAACCTCCTGTTGTATGGCATAACTCACCGCCATTTTGGCAAAGGCTTCGTTTTGCTGCCGATCTCCTCGATAAGGAGATGCAATATACACACGCTTCATCGATACGCACCCCCCTGTTCAGCCAACGCCTGCAGCTTTTCCAGCAGCCATTGGATATCTGAGACAGCGCCTCCATCTGCTAATAGAATCATACCAGGCACAGCCAGCACCAGATATTCTTCCGCCTCTTCCAAATCTGCCTCTTGTAAAGCGGCTGCTTCT
>USPE01000006.1 GCA_900556545.1 uncultured Peptococcaceae bacterium
TAAAGCGGTACGCGAGCTGGGTTCAGAACGTCGTGAGACAGTTCGGTCCCTATCCATCGCAGGCGCAGGAAATTTGAAGGGAGCTGACCCTAGTACGAGAGGACCGGGTTGGACAGACCGCTGGTGAACCAGTTGTCTCGCCAGAGGCACAGCTGGGTGGCTATGTCTGGAATTGATAAGCGCTGAAAGCATCTAAGCGCGAAACGAACCTTAAGATGAGATTTCCCATTCCTAAAAGGAAGTAAGACACCAGAAGGAAGATCTGGTAGATAGGTCAGGTGTGTAAGTGAAGTGATTCATTGAGCTAACTGATACTAATATGTCGAGGGCTTGACCAAGGTAAAGGAAGAGAAGCAAGGTTGGAAAGAAAGAAGAAGTTATACATTGGGTAGTTTTGAGAGAATCTGGTGAAGATTTTCTTAAAAGAGAATAAAGATATCCTGGTGATAATGGCGGAGGGGTCACACCTGTTCCCATTCCGAACACAGAAGTTAAGTCCTTCAGCGCCGATGGTACTGCGTATTCTTTTCGTGGGAGAGTAGGTCATTGCCGGGATATGCTCCTCAATAGCTCAGTCGGTAGAGCGCATGACTGTTAATCATGATGTCACTGGTTCGAGTCCAGTTTGGGGAGCCATTTTTATAGGGGTATAGCTCCAATTGGTAGAGCAGCGGACTCCAAATCCGCGTGTTCTGGGTTCGAGTCCTAGTGCCCCTGTTAGAAGAACAGATAAGTTATTTTATCTGTTCTTTTTTTATTTCACCTAATAGTTTGTTTTTGTAGTCTTGTATAGGATAGATTTGATAAAGAGGCGGGAGATCATATTGGAGATTAAACCAATTTACAGAAAGAATAAACAGGAATTACTTCCACTGTTGCTTTTGGGTGATGAACAAGAGTCTATGATTGATCAATATTTTGAGAAAAGCACGATGTTTGGGCTATATCAGGGGACTTTATTGTGCGGTATAATTGCTATTACCTTTGAACGCGAAAACCTTTATGAAATCAAAAATATGGCTGTTTTGCCGGAATTTCAGCGGCAGGGTTATGGGCGAATGTTGATTGAATATGTCTTTCAACAGTATGGACAGCCTGGCATGGTGTTTCAGGTAGGAACTGGAGAAGTTCCCTCCACAGTTGGATTTTATCAAGCTTGTGGATTCCAGATTTCTCATAAAATAAAAGATTTCTTTTGGCAATACGATCATCCTATTTATGAGGATGGTATTCAATTGCGGGATATGATTTACTTAAAGAAAGTACTGTAAAGAGATTAAGAATAAAAGTTTTTTTGCGTAGGTCTTAATTTTAAAAATAGTGGTTATAAGGTTCTGTTTTTTTGTTGCGATATGAACCAATCGAGGTTCTACACAGGCTTGCTCATTTTTTACTAGAAATGATTACAACATTTTGGCGTTCAAAAATAAAAAAACAAGTCTTTTATTTTGTTAACGAATATGATATAGTAAAAAGCACCACCCTAGATATGGGGTGGATTTTTTGAAATTGATAATACTATACACTATATTTAGTATATGGTAAAGATGATACAAATTGTAGTAAAGAGGGGAATGACGGGCGATGGAAGGATATTTTGTTATAAAAAAGGATGGCACAAGAGAACCATTTGATGTTACAAAAGTAACAAAAGCAGTTAACAAATCAGCTTATCGGGCAATGGTGCAATTTACAGAACAGGATTTAAATTTTATTTCCGGTTTTGTTGAAGCCAAGGTTCGTTCTAGAACAAGCAAGGAAGTACCGATCAGTGAAATGCATAATATTGTAGAGAGCGCATTGGATAATACCAATCCTCTGGTTGCCAAGAGTTATCGGGATTACCGGAATTATAAACAAGATTTTGTGCATATGCTGGACGAAGTCTATAAAAAGAGTCAGTCAATTATGTATATCGGTGATAAAGAAAACAGCAATACCGATAGCGCATTGGTATCCACAAAACGCAGCCTGATTTTTAACCAATTGAACAAAGAGTTGTACCAGAAATTTTTCCTGACTACAGAAGAGCTGCAAGCGTGCAGAGAGGGCTATATTTATATTCATGATATGTCTGCTCGCCGCGATACCATGAACTGCTGTCTGTTTGATGTGGAAAACGTCTTAAAAGGCGGATTTGAAATGGGCAATCTCTGGTATAACGAACCAAAAAGCCTGAATGTTGCTTTTGACGTAATCGGAGATATTGTGTTGAGTGCGGCCAGCCAACAGTATGGTGGTTTTACCATTCCAAGTGTTGACTTGATTTTAGAGCCTTATGCAGAATTAAGTTATAACAAAGACCTGAAAAAATATCTGGAACTGGGCTTGACCCAAGAACGTGCGGAGCAGGAAGCATTAAAAAATATTGAATATGAATTTCGGCAGGGGTTCCAGGGTTGGGAATATAAATTTAATACCGTTGGTTCCAGTCGGGGAGATTATCCTTTTATCACCGTAACCACCGGGACAGGCACCGGTCGATTTGCTAAAATGGCATCTATTTTAATGTTTGAAGTTCATCATGGCGGACAGGGAAAAGCCGGGCACAAAAAGCCGGTGCTGTTTCCGAAGATTGTATTTTTATATGATGAGAATCTGCATGGGCCGGGGAAACCCTGTGAAGATGTATTTGAAGCAGGCATCGTTTGCTCCAGCAAAACAATGTATCCGGATTGGTTGAGCTTAACAGGCGACGGTTATGTAGCCGGTATGTATAAAAAATACGGCAAAGTAGTAAGTCCTATGGGATGCCGTGCGTTTCTTTCTCCTTGGTATGAACGGGGAGGGATGAATCCGGCTGACGATGAAGATGCTCCGGTATTTGTGGGACGCTTTAACATTGGCGCAATCAGTTTGCATCTGCCAATGATTTTGGCAAAATCCCGTCAGGAAAGCAGAGATTTTTATGAAGTGCTGGATTATTATTTAAACTTAATTCGTAAGCTGCATATTCGTACCTATGACTATCTGGGTGAAATGAGAGCGTCTACCAATCCGCTGGCTTACTGTGAGGGCGGATTCTATAACGGTCATCTGGGGATTCATGATAAAATTAAACCATTATTAAAAACGGCTACAGCATCTTTTGGCATTACAGCATTGAACGAATTGCAGCAGCTGTATAATAAAAAATCTTTGGTAGAAGATGGTGCATTTGCCTTAGAGGTACTGGAACATATCAACCAGAAAATTAACGAATTTAAAGAAGAAGACGGCAATTTATATGCCATTTATGGTACGCCGGCAGAATCCTTAACCGGGTTGCAGGTGCAGCAGTTCCGGGCTAAATTCGGTATTGTGGAAAATGTATCCGATCATGCCTACGTCAGCAATAGTTTCCATTGTCATGTATCCGAAGATATTACACCAATTCAAAAACAGAATTTGGAATATCGCTTCTGGAATTTATGTAATGGTGGAAAAATTCAATATGTAAAATACCCGATCGATTACAATATGGAAGCATTAAAAACACTGGTGCGCCGTGCAATGGCTATGGGTTTTTATGAAGGGGTTAACCTTTCTCTGGCTTATTGTGACGATTGTGGACATCAGGAATTGGAAATGGATGTATGCCCACAGTGCGGCAGTAAAAATCTGACCAAAATTGAGCGAATGAACGGTTATCTTTCTTATTCCCGTGTAAAAGGAGATACTCGTTTAAATGATGCCAAAATGGTGGAAATTTCGGAAAGGAAGAGCATGTAATGCGTTATCATAATATTACCCATGATGATATGTTAAATGGTGATGGTTTAAGAGTGGTTTTGTGGGTAGCAGGCTGCACCCATCATTGTCCTCAATGTCAAAATCCAATCACATGGGATATTAACGGCGGTCTGCCTTTTGATGAAGAGGCACATGATGAAATTATGGCCGAACTGGACAAAGACTATGTTTCAGGAATCACCTTTAGCGGCGGAGATCCGCTCCATCCTGATAATCGGCAGGAGATTGGCAATTTAATTCAGCAAATGAAAGCGCAGTATCCGCAGAAAACCATTTGGCTCTACACCGGTTTTGTTTGGGACGATATCAAGGATTTGCCTTTTATTGCTGATGTGGATGTGCTGGTGGATGGCCCGTTCCAAATTGATAACCTGGATGTAAAGCTGCATTGGCGCGGCAGCTCCAATCAAAGGGTAATTGATGTAAAAGAAACATTGCGTTTAAAACGGATCGTACTCTGGTCTGAATAAGCAATCAAAACCTTCAAGGGAGTTCGTTCCTCCTTGAAGGTTTTTTTATGAATCTCTATACCTTGGGCGGGAAATGTGGTACAATAAATTGATTTCTTTGTCGAATACTTAGTGGATAAAAAAATCAATTTAAAATGACATTGATAAAAATTTGAGGTGCAGGTATGCAAAAGATTGCCAAATTTAGTAAAGTCAGTTTTCAGCAGTTTCAAGAAAGCTGGCAGGATACATTTCATGAAACAGTGGAGCAAACCGTATATGATGAGATAAAATTGCCGGCGCGGGCCACAGCCGGATCTGCCGGTTATGATTTTTTTAGTCCGTTGACCTTTTCTCTGGCGCCTGGCGAAACCATAAAAATTCCAACAGGCATTCGTGTTCAAATGGAAACAGGTTGGGTATTGCAGTGCTATCCACGCAGTGGTTTGGGGTTTAAATATCGGCTGCAATTAAATAATACAGTGGGGATTATTGACAGTGATTATTATTTTTCGGACAACGAAGGTCATATTTTTGCCAAACTCACCAATGATGGTAAAGAACAAAAAACAGTAGAAGTTGTGCAAGGACAGGGTTTTATGCAAGGGATCTTTGTACCTTTTGGCATCACAGTAGATGATGATGCCACGGCAATTCGGAATGGCGGTTTTGGCAGCACGACAAAATAATCTGAATAAAGAGACAGTGACAAAAACGAACAAACTAAAAGAATTTACACAATAGCAGAAGCTGGCATAATCATTAAAAATTAGCTCTTTTATTAGAAGGAGGCATCGTTATGCAATGTCCTGTTTGTCACAATGATAGCAAAGTATTAGATACCCGATGGATCGAAGAAGAAAATTCTATTCGCCGCCGGCGGGAATGTACTGTTTGCAGTAAACGATTTACCACATATGAAAAAATAGAAGACAAGCCTTTGGTTGTAATCAAAAAAAGCGGACGGCGGGAGTTATTTGATGGTTCCAAAATCCTAAAAGGAATGGCCAAAGCATGTGAAAAACGTCCCATTGGAATAGAGCAGCTGCAAAAAATAACAGTGGAAATCGAAAAAGAACTGAAAAATCAATATTCGGAAGTACCGGTTCACTTGATTGGCGAAACGATCATGCGGCGGTTAATGTCCATTGATGAAGTTGCGTATGTGCGTTTTGCTTCTGTTTACAAAGAATTTGATGATGTTGAAACATTTATTCGAGAAATCGAAGTCATGAAGGAGCGAAAATAATTTATGGATGAGCAGGCTCTGCAATATGGGGAAGCCAAACTGATGGAACCGATTTATCGTATGTTTAAAGTCATCGAGCAGGAAGATGATATCAAAGCAAAAACGTTAATCGCAGTAGTGATGCAGTATATTACAGAGCATTACAGCGGCAAATCTTTAACGCCGGTTGATGTGCAGCATATTTTACGGGCAGTGTTATTAAATGAACAAGATGGAAAATACTATGCAATGTATGTATCTAATGAGATTCAGGTAAAAGCAGCCGGCTGGCTGACATTATTGGCTGTAGATCTTCCTGTTACATTGGAACAGCTGGGCTGTATGGCAGATGAACTGGCGCAGGAATTGCAGGAAAAGGATTATATCAAGATTTCTGCCGAGGATGTGTTTACCATATTAGAACGGGTTGCCGGTCAGGTAGATGCAGTGCTGAACCACAGATTACAGCTAAATAAAGAAGTTTATATTGCAGAATTAAGAACTTTTTTAGTACACTAAACGTCTAAAAAACAGGAAGTTTATTGAGCTTTGCCGAAAAAAATGGTATGCTTAATTTACAAAGCTGTGTAAAAGGAGAGTTTGCGATTGGATACTGAAAGAGAAGGGGCCGGCCGAAACCGGTCAGAAAAAAACGCAAGGCATCCGCGAAAAAAAAGAAAACTACGTAAAAAAGCCGTTATTATTATAGTATGTGTGATTGCAGCACTGTTAATCAGTGGGCTGGCAATGGCAGGCATGTCCATTAAGCCGCCGTCGGTAGAAAAACCTTCTGTAGATGACACGCAGGAAATTGAAGAACGGGCAGACGGCATTTATAATGTGCTGGTAGTGGGAACCGATAAAGTGGGACTGAATACGGATACCATTATGGTTATGTCATTAGACAGTATCAATGACAGAGCCAATGTAATGAGCATTCCCCGCGATACCATGTCCAATGTAAAACGTTCTGTGAAAAAAATCAATGCAGCCTATGCCATTGGTGCTAAAAATGGAAAAGGCAATATTGATAATCTGAAAAAAGAAGTATCTTATTTGTTAGGTTTTGAAGTGGACAATTACGTTGTGGTAAATCTGGGCGCTTTTGAAGAAATCATAGATGCCATTGGCGGCGTTACCATTGATGTGCCGCGCAATATGAACTATGATGACCCTTATCAGGATCTGCATATTCATTTAGAGAAAGGCGTTCAGACCTTAAGTGGCAAAGAAGCCATTGGCTTTGTGCGGTATCGCAGCGGTTATGCAGAAGGTGATATTGGCCGTGTAAAAGCGCAGCAGCTGTTTATAGAGGCAACAGCCAAACAGCTGGCTTCTCCGTCTACCCTGACCAAGCTGCCTAAATTGGCTGAAATTGTATTGCGCAACATGGACACCGATTTGACCAATGGTGAGATTTTATGGTTTGCCAAAGAAGCCATGGCAATTGACATGTCAACAAATTTGAATATGTTTGTATTGCCGGGGCAGGGACAATATGTTAATCGGTTGTCCTATTATCTGCCCAATGAGACTGAAATTCTGTCCATTGTGAATGAGTACTTTAATCCATATGCTACACCGATTACCGACTTAAATATTGTAAATGTCAGTACCGTTGTAAAACAGGAACAAGATCGGCAGTCCACATTGTCGGCAGAGCAGCGCCGCAAAGAAGAAGAATTGCAGCAGCAGGCAGAAAATGAGGCATCTGTGAATACCGATGATCTGCAGACAGAAGAGGAAAATCAACAAACCGGTGAAACTGACGGCACCAATGTAAATAATGGCGATCAAACCACAACCGGCGATGGCACAGCCACCGGAACAGACGGCAATTCAAACACCGATACAACAGGACAAACTCCGACTACACCGACAGAACAGCAGCCTTCTGATAATACACAAACCGGCGGCCAACCGACCGATCAGACAGGTGATAGTACCAATACAGATACAAGTACAAATCCAGGTGTAGATGACAATACCGGTTCGGAATCTACAGGGACCGATGGTTCTGGTTATAATACCATTCCCGGTGAAGTTCTGAAGCCTGACGCAGAAGCGCAGGCAGTAACAGAACCGGCAGAGGATACGGTGATTTAATCACAACACATGAAAAAGCATACAAGAAAAGGGGAACGGCTATGTTTGCAAATGAAAAAGATATGATTTTAGAAACAATTCGGCTGGCTGACCAGCGAGAAAAAGCACGTGCTGCATATGAAGCGCAGAATGGCCCTAAAAAATGGGGCGTATATCTGCCCGAAGAAAAAGCATTAAATGATTATTTAATGACCTTGAGTCGTGAGGTTGTAGAAGTGCTGGAAGTTCTGATGTTATTAGGACGCGACGATAAATATCGGAAAGAAGGCCAATCGCCGGAAGAAAACTACCTGGCATTACAGCAGGAACGGTATCATCACCATCCTGACCAGCAGGCAGCGGTCTATTATCTGACCGGCAAAAATGCATTGGCAAAATTTTTGGACGATGGTTTGGCTTATCTGGGAATTATTCTGTAATAGGTCAGATTCATTGAGAAAATAAGAATAGCTGTATAGAACGAAACCTCCCTATCTGGAACTGATTGTTCCGGGTAGGGAGGTTTTTTGTAGACATTTTTATAAGAGCCCAATTAAATTCCAGTAAGTATAATAGACGATTTCTCAAAACTTACAATGTGAATAACGTTCCAGCTCTTCTGGTGTAAAAGGGTATTTTGTATTGCGATTACCTAACACTTTGATTCCGATGTACTGAAAAATGAGTAGATATGTCAACAAGGGATAGCCTAGAGCCAGCAAGAAATCAGTCCAATGCAGCAGTTGGTTCTGTACTGCATAATATAGGTAAGCGATACCAATGGGTGTGAATCCTATTAATGAGGTCAATAGACCAGGATTATACCGTGTTTTCAGTAGTTTATTGAAGACGATGGTATGCATAAATAACTCTAAAAAACCAAATAATATTGGTGCCAGTACCAACCAGGTAATTTGCGGTAAAAATACTGGCAGTAAATATACGAATAGCCCAAACCAATTATTCCCCAGTGCTGCCGATAACTGATTTAATGGATAATGGGTTGGTTTATCGCTGTGAAACTCGGCGATATTACAAACACCCGGAAAACCACCAGGGCAATGGAATTCCTCAAAAAAATGCAGCTGCATAAAAATGAAATTTCCCAGTAACAGTTGCTGTACATAACTAAAGCAGTCGCCGGCAATTATCAGCATAACAACAACTATCAATGCAATAATGGCACTGATATCATACCAATAACGTAAATACCATCTCATATACTTTCCTCCTCGCAGTTTTCTTTATGAATGGCAGCAAATTGTCTGACTTTTTTGAATTGTTCTATTTGCCATTGTGGAATAATATATTTGGACTGTTTATCTTTACATAATTGCACAGGTAAAACTACAGTTAGCAGTAAAATAGCGATAAATGTTACACAGCTCAATAGCCAGATAAGTTCAGATATCAACTGCAATGTTACTATTTGATACAAATAAGCGCAACTGATGGGCAGCATTAGTAATACGGCGCTGGCCATACCGGGATTGTACCAGGTACGCATCTTTATATTCATTTCAATACCATGTCCTAACACTTGAAACAGATTGAAGAACATAGTAGCAGTACCCAACCAGATTACCTTTGGGAATAGTAATGCCAGAATATAGACTACATATGCAGACAGATTAACGATCATAATAGAGTTCCAGTTACCGGGATAACGATCATATAAATTTTTTTCACCATAAAAAATACGGTTAATAACAACAGGGCCACCGCCGGGTAAAGCGTATTCCTCATATTGGTGTAACGGCAATGTCATTAATGAGGCGCAAAGCAGCACCTGTAGCGTGGTCATTTGCCTGTATTCGCTCAATAGTAGAAAAAAGTTTAGCCCAATAAAGAATAACAATCCAAATTGATACCAGTGGTTACGTAAAAAATGCATAATATCCTCTCCTTATATGATAGACAGCAGACTGCAGTATTTTGTAGTTGCTGTGTTATATTGTATAATAAGCATACTGGTTTACACGTTTCATTACCACAACATCAATAGGTGTATGTGTTGGATTTTCAGTAATATTGAAATGAAAGATTGTATGAGGAGGGAGTTTTGTGGCGGATAAAAAGAGACGAGAGCACATGAAAGAAAAATTGTTGAAGGCTTTCTGGCAATTATATGGGGAGTATCCCTTACAGCAGTTGCAAGTTAAGGCTGTTGCAAGCTTGGCAGGTTGTAATCGCTGTACATTTTATCAGTATTTTACCGATATTTATGATTTGTTGGACTATGCCGAAGATGTATTGGTATCTGATATGATGCAGTACTTACAAGCTGCTGTTGGTGATAGCGATATGGAGCATTGTTTGCAGAACGCAGCGCAGGCATATACTGAGTATGGCTATTATTTAAATATTTTACTGGGGCCTAATGGCAGCCCATCTTTTTTCAAAAAATATAAACAAGCAATGAAACCGTTTTTAACGAAGCAATTTCATTTACCAGAAAAACATCCGATGGCTGATTTGCTTTGTGAATATTGTGTAGGCGCTTTTTTAGCAACTGTTTCTTATTGGCAACAACAGAAACAACCCATTTCAGCAGAAGAACTGGCCTCCTTTTTGTATACAGCATTGCGCCAAGGCGTTTTTCAGTATTTATCAGATGGTGTACATTAATCCCCTCTCTTTGTTTATTCTATTGCATATCGGTGTATAGATAAACTGTAGAGACGGGTTGTGTAAGCGATAGAAAATAGTTATTGCGCTATTGTTATCAAAAATTATCCAGAAGCAAGAAAGTTTGTTATACTAAAAGATGACATCTCAGAAAAATGCAAAGATAGGCATCTAGGAAAAGGAGTGAAAGAAGATGCTGGAATTGGATGAAAAGACATTTTATGAAAAAGTAAATCAAAAGCAGGAAAATTGTGTTGTGCTTTTTTCAAAATCAACCTGCCATATTTGCCAGCAGGTGGCTCCTATTGTCGAAACATTGGAGCAGGAGTGCAGCCAGGCACCTGTTCAGTTTTATCATATTGATGCCATACAGAATAAGAATTTATTAGATCGCTTAGGTGTAAAGGGCGTTCCTCAGGTATTGTTTTTTCAGCATGGGGAATTTAGAGGTAAGCTGACTGGTATTCGGGACGAGTCTGAATATAAAGATAAAGTGGACGAAATCTTACAATAAGTTCCAAAAGTATATAAAGAGAGAGCATTGGCTGATATTCTGGCAAAACTAGATTTTAAGGCCGGTGTGTTGATAAAAAGATGGGAAGTATAAAGCTGCTTTGCCATCTTTTTTATTGCGTTTTTTGTGAACTGGAAGTTTTATTTGGCAGTGGTTTTTTAGATAGAAATGGCTGCTATAAATTGTTGTTGCGAGAGGTGTTTCGCACCAATTTTTAGGAAAGTTACAGAAAGTTATAAGAGATTCTTACAATTTTTAAAAGCACAATGATTTTTGTTGCATTTTTATAATAAGTATATTATGATAAAAAACAGAAATTGACTGACCAGTCAGTCATATATTGTTTAACAGGAGGAGAAAGCATGGAGAAACGGACAAAACGGAAGGTTGCGGCACTAACATTGGGCAGTTTTCTTCTATTGTCAATGGTAAGTGGATGTGGTGCGAAGGATACTACAGAGCAGGAAACAGTAGATCCCGGCGTGCCAATAGAAGTAGAAACAGCGGAAATACAGGACTTTGATAAAGTGGTTACTTTGGGAGGTTTGACTGCGGCAGAAAATACCGTAAGTGTGATTGCCAAAGTCAGTGGAATGGAACAGATTCAGTCTGTTCATGTAAAAGTTGGTGATAAAGTAACAGAGGGTCAGGTATTAGCACAGCTGGACAACGAAACCACACAGATTAATGTGGACAATGCGCAGTTGGCTGTCAATAATGCAGAAAATTCCATTGCAACAGCGCAGTTGGCCTATGACAATGCAGTAAAAAGTTACAACAATGCATTAGAATTATTTAATGTCGGCGCTATGAGCCAAACCGATTTGGATCAGCTGAAACTGGCCAGAGATAATGCCGAAAGTCAGTTGAATGCAGCGCAGATTGGCGTGGCTAATGCGCGCAATACCCTGCAGACTGCACAGTTGGCGTTGGACTATGCCACAGTAACTGCGCCTATCAGCGGAACCATTACAATGGTAAATGCCAATGAAGGTTCTTATGCATCGGCAAGCGCTCCTATGTTTGAAATTGCCAATGTCGATACATTGGAAGTATCCACCGGGATTAATGAACAAAATGTCAGCAAAATAAAAGTTGGACAGGAAGTACTGTTAAAAATCAATTCGGTATCTGATCAGTGGTTCAGCGGTAATATTACCGAGATTGGGAAAGTGATGAATACACAGACCAAAAATTATCCGATCACCATTTCTCTGCATAATCAGGATGATGCGCTGGTGGCAGGTATGTATGCCGAAGTGGAAGTGATTGTGGATCATGCTGATGATGTACTGGTAATTCCGGTAGATGCAATTGTTTATAAAGATGCACAGCCAATTGTTTATACTGCGCAGGCAGACGGCACTGTAAAAGAAACAAAAGTAACGCTGGGCTTGAATGACGGTGATCAGTATGTGGTAACAGAGGGTTTGAAAGCCGGAGATCAGATTGTTGTGAAAGGAAACAGCACATTAGTAGATGGTGCAAAGGTGACTGTGGTAACCCTTGATGGTGTTGCACAGGAATTAGATTTAAAAACGGCTGATGATTCGGAACAGAGTGGTGATGAAGCGGCTGCAGCCAATGCCGGTTCTGAACAGAGCAGCGATGAAGAAACTACAACCGATGCCGCAGATTCTGCAGATGCGGCAGAAAAAACAGAGTGAGGTGACCGGAGTTGAATATCGGTAAATTTTCGGTAAAGCGTCCGGTTACCATCGCCATGTGTTCGCTGGTGCTGATTTTGTTTGGCGTGGTATCCTTTACTAGAATGTCGGTAGATTTGATGCCCAAAATGGAGCTGCCCATTCTGGCTGTTATGGCGCCTTATGACGGTGCCGGTCCGGAAGAAGTAGAAGAAATGGTTACTAAGCCGTTGGAAAGCTCTATGGCGGGGATTTCCGGCATTGACAGTATTCAGTCCGTCAGCTCGGCGGGTAACTCTATTGTCATGTTGATGTTTGATTATGAAACAGATTTGGACACTGCCACCAATGCCGTGCGCGACAAGGTGGAGATGGCCAAGATGATGATGCCGGAGGAAGCCAGTGATGTCACCATCATGAAGCTGGATATGAACAGTATGCCGATTATGATGGTTGGTGTATCGGGAGATCGCAGTCTGGCTGATGTCAAGAAAATTGTAGATGATAAAGTTGTTCCCCGTTTGGAACGAATTGACGGTGTTGCTGCGGCCAATGTTATGGGTGGCAGTGACCAGCAGGTTACCATTACAGCGGACCCATACAAACTAAGTGCGTATGGCTTGACAGCTGGCTCTATTTCTCAGATTGTTGCGGGAGAAAATGCCAACCATCCGGGGGGTTATGTGACACAGGGAAATCGCCAGGTATTGGTGCGCACACTGGGGCAATATGAAACCATAGAAGAATTGTCCAATACGCAGGTTAGTCTGCCCAGCGGCGGTACCGTTCGTTTGGGTGATATTGTAGATATTCAGATGGGTGTTTCGGAGGTCAGTTCTTATGTAACGCTGAATGGAAAAGATGTTGTGGCCATTGGTATTCAGAAGGAAAGTGACGGAAATACCGTTGATGTTGATAAAGAAGTCAACAAAGTGTTGGCTGAGTTAGATGATGAACTGTATGAAGATATTGAAATCACCATTGCGTACAGTGATGCAGAAATGATTACCCAATCAGTAGAAAATGTGGAAACCAACTTGTTTTTGGCCGTTATCATTTCTATGCTGGTTATCTTCATCTTTTTAGGAAATATACGCAGCACCATTATCATTGGGGTAGCCATTCCGCTATCTCTGATTTCCACCTTTGTGATGCTGTATTTTGGCGGTCATACATTAAATATGGTTACCTTGGCTGCTTTGGCGCTATCAGTAGGGATGGTGGTAGATAACTCCACTGTTGTACTGGAAAATATTTATCGACACCGCAGCATGGGTAAGAGTAAGTATCAGGCAGCAGTAGAAGGTACTCAGGAAGTAGTGAGCGCAGTTGTTGCATCCACATTGACCACTGTGGCCGTATACGTGCCGTTTGTGTTTGTGGGCGGCATGACAGCGCAGATTATTGTACCGTTTGCATTGACCATCTGTTTTGCGCTGATGGCATCTTTAGTGGTATCGGTAACAGTAGTGCCGATGATGTCTTCTAAGTTGTTGATTTTGTATGAATATAGTGAAACCAATAAACCAAAAGGGGTACAAAAGTTCCAAGTATGGTTTGACCGTCTGTTTGCCAAATTTGTAAACTGGTATCAGGGCGTGCTGGTAGCTGCGCTGAATCATAAAAAGACAGCATTATTAATTATTTCCGCTGCTTTAATTGGTTCCATCTGTCTGGCGCCGTTCATTGGGGCTGAACTATTCCCAAGCCAGGATGCAGGTCAGATAAATGTTTCTATCCAGCTGCCCAGCAATACTGTGTTGGAAGAAACAGAGAAAGTTGCAGTAGAAGTAGAGGAGATTGTCAACAAAATTCCAGAAGTAGATTTGGTTATGAACAGCGTAGGCGGTAATGGTATGATGAGTATGGGCGGCAGCACTTCCAATACTGCTTCGTTGGTTGTTGTATTGAAGCCGCTGGAAGAACGGGAACGCAGTGACCAGGATATTGCCCACGAATTGCAAGATGCAGTAAACGGTATTCCCGGTGCGGAAATTACCGTCAGTGCGGCCAATATGATGAGTATGGGCGGCAGTACCGCTGTTTCCATTGGGATTAAAGGGAATAACAGTGATAGTTTGGAACAATTGGCTGCCAGCATTGAAACCGTTATGAAAAATACCGAGGGGGCCGTCAATATTGAGAACAGCATTACCGATACCGATGAAGAACTGAATGTTATCATCGATAGAGATAAAGCGGCTTACTATAATGTGAGTGCATCGTCGGTGTATCAAACAGTATCATTGGCATTGAACAGCTCTACCATTTCTAAATACCGCGGCAGTGAAGAAGAGTTGGACATTGTACTGCAATATCCGGAAGAAATGACCAAGTCATTGGATCATTTGCAGAATTTGATGGTGCCATCTAATACCGGCGGTCAGGTACCGTTAAGTGAAGTGGCAGAGGTTGTGCATGGCTTTGGGCAAAAGAGCATCAGCAGAGAGGATCAGAGCCGTGTTGCAACGGTATCCTGCGGTGTGTATGGCCGTGATTTAAACAGCGTGGTGACTGATATCATGGCGCAGGTGGAACAGCTGCCAGTACCGGCCGGCTGTAGTATCGAAGCCGGCGGCGATGTGGAAAGTATGCAGGAAACCTTTGCTGATTTGTTCTTAGCGATCGGTATGGCGTTGATTTTGGTGTATATGGTAATGGCTTTTCAGTTTGAAAGCCTGATGATGCCGCTTTTGATTATGGCAAGTATTCCGGTCATGCTTATTGGGGTATTCCCCGGCTTGCTGTTCACCGGACAGACCATTAACATGATGTCGCTGTTAGGGATTGTTATGCTGGAAGGGATTGTTGTAAACAATGCTATCGTATTGGTAGACTATGTGCAGCAATTGCGGCAAAAAGGTTTGTGTAAACGAGAGTCGGTAGTAGAAGCTGGGAAAACCAGAATCCGTCCAATTTTGGTAACCACATTAACTACCATTTTGGCAATGATTCCGCAGCTTGTCAGCCAGGCAGAAGGTGCAGAGGTATTCCGTCCTATGGCGGCTACGGTAATCTTTGGTCTGACCTGCTCCACCATTATCAGCTTGTTGGTTATTCCAATCTTGTACGAAATTATGGAAAGCTGGCCTAAAAAATTGCGGCGCAAGATTATGAAAAATAATCCGCAGGAAGAAATCGATCAGGCTATGCTTGCCTTGGAAGAAGGCTGCTGGCACGATTGGGAAGAATTACAGGAAATGTTGGAAGCAAATAAAAAAGCGCAAGAAGAAATAAAGTAAGATAAAGGTGATAGATTACTGTCTTAGGGCTGCCTGACAGCCCTGGACAGTTTTTTATAAAAGGACTGAGAATCTATGGGGGCAAAAAACAACAAGAGAGAGTTGATTTTAACGGCTGCGCTGGATATTTTTCTGGAAAAGGGGTATCACAACTCCACATCCGAAGAAATTGCCAAGCGGGCCGGTGTAGCAAAAGGAACATTATATCAGTATTTTTCCAGTAAACAGGAAATCTTTTTAGAAATGCATCAGCTTTACGCAGAACAATATGTTGAAAAGATTAATAACTGCATTGATATAGATTATTCTTTTGAAGATAATCTGCGGCGCATTGTGCATTTTCATTTAAACAATATTCAGGATATCATGCATTATAGTATGCGGCTGCTTCCTGAGCTGATTTCCCTGCCGTTAGATAAAGAGCAAGGACATGGCATGATGCAGCATATTAAAAATCAGATTGATTTGGTTTTGGGGCGGTTGATTACAGCAGGTCAGCAACGGGGTGAGCTGAAAGCGATAGACAGCCATATGATTATTTACTGCATTACAGGTATTTTTATGGGAGCGGCTCAGATGCTGACGCTGCATAATTACTCTGAAGAAGAGAAGCTTCAACTGGAAAATGAATTAGTGCAAAGCATTTTGTATGGTATTGCGCAATAAGTTGTGTTAAAAAGCAAGGACAGTAGTTTTTATGAGTGACAGCTAATCATTCATAAAGACAGCTGTCCTTTTTTAATTAGGCTTGAAACCAGTTGAGCGCAGGAGGTACGAAACAAAGAATGTTAAGCGATTGTTGAGATCGTAGAGTGTCCTAGTTGCAAGATACAGTTTTCATTATTACGTATAAAAGTGTGATTTTTAAGCACTAAATTTGAATAATTTTGTGATTTCAGGTTGTATTTTTCGTGGTTTTGCATATAATAAAAGTGTGATTATAAAACTTGAAACTCCAATAAAAATGTGAGGAGTGACTCTATGGAACGATTTATCTTAAAAAAGTTGCTGGACTGGAAGAATTCTCCCTATCGCAAGCCCTTAATTTTGAAGGGAGTACGTCAGGTGGGTAAGACCTGGATTCTGAAAGAGTTTGGCAGACGTTGTTATGAAAATACAGCTTATTTTAACTTTGACGAAAACGAAGAATACAAGCAGTTTTTTGAAACTACTAAGGATGTCGATCGGATTTTGCAAAATCTGATGCTTGCCAGCGGTCAAAAAATCGTGCCTGAAAGAACCCTTATTATCTTTGATGAGGTGCAGGACTGCCCCAAGGTTATTAACTCTATGAAATATTTCTGCGAGAACGCACCGCAGTACCATGTTGCCTGCGCAGGTTCTTTGCTGGGTATTGCTCTGGCGAAACCTTCCTCTTTTCCAGTAGGCAAAGTCAACTTCATGCAGATTGACCCAATGACCTTCACCGAGTTCCTACTTGCCAACGGCGATGAAAATCTGGCACAGTATCTGGAACAGGTGGATACCCTCGAACCCATCCCCGATGCCTTCTTCAATCCGCTGTATGAGAAGCTAAAGATGTATTACGTTACCGGCGGTATGCCGGAGTCGGTATTGATGTGGACGGAGGCACGGGATGTTTCTGCCATGCAGGAAGCACTGTCCGGAATCATTGGAGCCTATGAGCGTGACTTTGCCAAGCATCCTAATCTCAGCGAGTTTCCGAAAATCTCAATGATCTGGAAGTCTGTTCCGTCTCAATTGGCAAGGGAAAACAAGAAGTTCATCTATAAGGTGGTCAAAGAAGGTGCACGAGCCCGCGAGTACGAGGATGCCTTGCAATGGTTGGTGGATGCCCGTCTGGTGCATAAAATTTATCGCAGCTCAGCTCCCGGCTTGCCGATTGCAGCTTACGATGACTTGTCTGCTTTCAAGATTTATCTGGTGGATGTGGGACTGCTCCGCCGTCTAGCGCAGCTGGCACCCACGGCCTTTGGCGAAGGGAACCGTCTATTTACTGAATTCAAAGGCGCATTGACCGAAAACTTTGTGTTGCAGACTTTGATTACTCAGTTTGAAGTCATGCCCCGTTATTGGAGCCAGAGTAACCCACCTTACGAAGTGGATTTCCTCATTCAGCGGGAAAATGATATTTTTCCTGTTGAAGTCAAATCTGAAGCCAACACCACCAGCAAGAGTATGAAGAAATTCAAAGAGCTGTTCCCTGATAAGGTCAAACTTCGCATTCGTTTTTCTCTGGATAATTTGAAGCTGGACGATGATGTACTGAATATTCCTCTGTTTATGGCAGATCAGGCGGATAGACTAATTGGATTGGCATTGGAACAGAGCAAAGTACAGTAACGGTGTAGTTAGAGTGGCAGAAATTTTAGTTTTATAATAAATGTTGGGGTAATGATGATCCCGACATTTATTTTTTTCATATAAAACATAACGATTTGTTCTATATAAGTACGAATTCCTGTGCTTGGCTATGATAATCTGCTTTGCATAAAGAATAATCTCTGCTATAATAGACAGCAGAAAAATTTTTAACAAAAATGATACACCTGCATTGGCATTGCCTGTGTGAGGAAAAGAGGCAGAAGCGATTGAAACAGGTTCGGCAGACCATTGAACAATTTCATATGTTACAGCCGCAGGATCGCGTTTTGCTGGGGGTGTCCGGAGGGCCGGATTCCGTTATGCTGCTCCACCTGCTCCATGAATGGAAGGAGCTATATGGCATTCAGCTTTATGTGGTGCATGTGAACCATCAGCTGCGGGAAGAAGCAGAGGAAGAGGCTGCCTATGTACAGCAGCTGGCGCAAGCGATGCAAATACCATGCCAGATAGTTTCTGTCGATGTGGCAGCATATGCAGCTGCGCATAAAATGTCCTTTGAACAGGCCGGCCATGCAGTGCGATTTTCCTGTTTTCAAAAAGCTGCGGCGCAGTGGCAGATTACCAAATTAGCATTGGGGCATCATCGGGATGATAGAGCTGAAAGTGTTTTGATGCATTTGATTAAAGGCTGCGGTTTAGATGGTTTAACTGCTATGCCGCCAAAAGATGGCTGGCTGATTCGCCCGCTGGCGCAGATATCTAAACAGCAGATCGTTCAGTATTGCCAGGAGCAGGGCTGGCGGTATTATATTGACCAGACCAATTTAGAAGCAGACTGCTTGCGCAATAAAATCAGGCTGGAATTGCTGCCGCAGTTGCAGCAGTATAATCCAGAAGTGGCGGCGGCGCTGGTGAGAATGCAGGAAGTTTGCGGTGCTGATGAGGATTATCTGGAGCAATGTACGTTGGATTTGTGGCGCCAATATGGGCAGCAAACTGCTGATGCTGTAGAGTTTCCGGCGTTACAGCTATGCCGGCAGCATAAAGCGTTGCAGCGGAGATTGCTGCGTGTTATGTATCAGAAATTAACCGGCAGCAGCGCCAATCTTACCTTTGAACAGACGGAACAGATTTTGCGTTTGGCTTTGCAGCAGCAAGGCAGTCAGCAATATGATCTGGCCAATGGTGTACAGTTTTTTCGGCAGTATGACCAACTGGGTATGCAATGGCGTTCTGAAAAAACTGACGGTTATCAATATTTTTGGAATCTGCAGGATACGGTTACAGTAGCTCAGTGGCCATGCCAACTGACAGCGATTTTTACAGAAAGCAAAGAAGAATTGCATCAGCTGCAAAGGAAAAATCCCATACAGCAGCCCTATATGCAAGTGGCAGTAGATGGAGCCAAGCTGGCAAACATAGTGGAAGTTCGCAGTCGGTTGCCCGGCGATCAAGTGCAGCCTTTGGGTATGCAGGGGCATAAAAAGCTGAAAAACTTTTTTATTGATAAAAAAGTACCGGCCATGGAGCGCAGCAAAATCCCCCTGATACAATCTTTTGAGGAAATTATCTGGATTCCCGGTTATTTTCTGGCGGAGTGTGTAAAAATAACAGAGGCGACAAAACAATTTTGTTTGCTGCAATGTTTTCGTCAGTAAATTTCTTTTTATGGGGAAAGGATTTTTTATAGAATATGGGGAAAGAAAAACTTAGAATATAAAGAGGAGGGTAAGCATTGAATAGAGGCTTAAAGACTGCAGCGATTTATATTGTAATTGTTCTGCTGGCTATGACATTTATCAGATTTGGTAGTCCGACCACAACAGAACAAGTCGAAATCGCTGATATAAAAAACTATACACAATTAATGGAAAATGCTGAAGCGGGGGATTTGGTCAGTGTAGAAATCACTACCTATGAAAATACACAGACTGTAGACGGGAAACTGGCAGATGGTAAGGAATTTACCGGCGTTGTCATTCCAAAAGAAAATGCCGCGCAAATACTGGCAGCATTTCAGGAAGCCGGGGTAATTGTGGATCAGAAAGAAACACCGGTGCCATCCCCATGGATTAGTTTATTAAGTACGTTACTGCCACTTTTGCTGATGTTGGGATTGTTTTTCTTCATTATGCAGCAGAGCCAGGGCGGCGGCAGTAAGGTAATGCAGTTTGGCAAGAGCAAAGCAAGAGTGATTATGGATGATAAAAACAAAGTCACTTTTAACGATGTAGCCGGTGCTGATGAAGTAAAAGAAGAACTGGAAGAAATCGTAGAATTCCTGAAAGCGCCAAAGAAATTTAACGATATTGGCGCTAAAATTCCTAAAGGGGTTTTATTGTATGGACCTCCTGGGACAGGGAAAACCTTGTTGGCCAAAGCGGTTGCAGGGGAAGCTGGTGTAGCATTTTTCAGCATCAGCGGTTCGGACTTTGTGGAAATGTTTGTCGGGGTCGGTGCATCCCGTGTCAGAGATTTATTTGAACAGGCCAAAAAGAATGCGCCATGCATCATCTTCATTGACGAAATTGATGCAGTGGGTCGTCAGCGTGGTGCCGGTGTAGGCGGTGGTCACGACGAACGGGAACAGACATTGAACCAGTTGTTGTCAGAAATGGATGGTTTTGACAGTTCGAAGGGAT
>USPE01000007.1 GCA_900556545.1 uncultured Peptococcaceae bacterium
CAAAATTAAGAATAAAAAGGCTGCAAAAAATCCCAGCACTACTTTTTTATCTCTGTCCAACACCAATTCAGATGGATCTACCAAATCGGCGCGCAGATTTTTTAATTCTTTGATATCCGGACGGAAAACAAACCGGCAGGTTAAAATATAAACCACAACCACCAACAAAGCTACAGGCAGAGAGAAACAAATATAATCAAAAAATGTCACGCTTTCTCCTGTTACATTGCCGTAAGCAGTCAACAATACCATCGGCACCATTTTATAAGGCGGTACTGCACCGCCTACACAGCTGGCAATGCCAATCCCCAAAATCATCAAGGTCGGATATTTTTCATAAGGTTTAAAGCCAAATTTATCCGATACTGCATAAATCACACCCCAGAATACCATCATAGATGCAATCATATTAATAAATCCACCGGCAAAAAAAGCACCGACTAACAAAATAAAACTGAACAGCCACGGTCTGCCCTCTACAAATTTGCGGCTGATAAACCAGTTGGCAATATATTTGGTTAGTCCAAAATGCTCCAGCAATGCAGTAAATACAAACATCAGCATAATGAACATAACTGTCTCACTGCCGAAACTGATTGCCATAAAATCTGTCATAGTATATGCGCCTGTCAAACATAACATCAGCATACCCAAAAAGCTGACCCAAATCATGGAACAAAAAGTCCAGCCATACAGCATACCTACAAAAATACCTAAAATTTTCATCCCAAACGGTGTAATCGGTTCCACCGCCGGCAGCATTCCAATCCCAATCATAAGTGCCAATACTACAACAACGTGAAAATATGTTTTTGCCATCTTACTCATTGCTTTCTTTTTCTCTCCTATACTTTTTAATGATTATATATATTACTATGTAAAAGGGCATCGACACACAATGCCCTTTTTATTACAGTATTTTGACTATCTTCTCTCATTACATTCCAGGGAAAATAAACTGCGCCAATGGTACGCCTAATACAACCATCACAAACATAGCAATTATAACAAACATACCATTATACATATACGCACGTTTTGTCGAAATCCATTGTACATTGCCATAGGTCATAGCAGACAAGGAAGACGATGCTGGCAATAAAAACGCAGACTGGGCACAGAACCAAATCACGTTAATGATAACAAATGGATGGATACCATAACTCAGACCCATCTTTGCCAGTAATGGAATAAATACCAACATCAATACCAAGTTATGCGCAATCTGCGTGGTACAAATAAATAATACCACTACCAGTATCAAGAACATTGTTGGACTGGCACCGCTTAATACACTTGTCATCCAACCCATAACAGATGTGATAATGCCGGTGCTGTCCGCTTCCAAAGCATCGCATAGCGGCATAGTAGCAGCTAACATAATCACAATATCCCAACTGATCCCTTTATTAATCAAACTACCTACCTCTGCAATTGGTTTTCCTTCTTTACTGCGGAAAATCATTAATGCAATCAAAGCAATAACAGTGCAGCCCAAAATTCCCAAATTATCTAAGAACACTTTTGCCGGCATACCTTTTGGCAAGAAACTCGGAATAACCTGTGATGCAATAAACAATACCAGTACGCCCATCGCAACTTTTTGTTCCTTGTTCATCCTTTGTTCTCGTAGATACGCCAGCTTTGAACCAGCTTCTTTTACCAATGTAACATCCGGACGCATAATAAATCTGGCACATAATAAATATAATCCAATTAATACAATACCAATAATCAAGTTATAACTAAGCCACGGAATAAACGGCAAGGTCAAATCTGTCATTCCAGTTGCATTTACCACCATACCATAAAAGATCAGGGTAAATGGTTTAAATGTAAAAATAATACCTGTTAAAGCTGCTGTAATAACAATACCAGCAATTACCATAGTTGCATAATTGCTTTTTCGCTCAACACCGACAGATTCACAAATCTTATAAAAAATTCCCCATACGATGATGATTGTGGCAAATGTACTTACAAAAGCAGATAATACAAAGGCTGCCGCAAAAATTAACATAGTGAATACCCAAGGGCGGCCTTCGCCGATTTTCCGACTGATAAACCAGTTAGCAATGTACTGACTTAAGCCACTTTCTTCCAAATAAGCTGCAAAGGCAAAGATAAACACCAAAGTAAATACAGTATCATTTCCAAATCCTGCAGCAAACGCTTCCTTTACAGTACAATATTCAGTACAACCCATAGCTACCAGAATAAATAAACTAGGCCACAATAACCCCAGTACAGACCATCCATAAATAGCAGCCACAAAAATGCCCAACACCTGCATCCCCAGTGGTGTGATGCCTGCAAATGGTGGCAAACTGGCAATTACAAACGCTAATACAAACATAATCGCACAGTGAATATAATACTTTGTTCGCACATTTGTACGTTTCGTTTCAGCTGACATAAAAATAACTCCCTTCATAATGAAATACTTCTTGTTTGAATAAAATTTGAAATAAATTCACATCATTCTGTCATACAATTTTGTCATTTATTATTTGCACATCTGTTTCGCCGGCCGGCAAGATGTAGAAAACTATAATTTTCAATCAAATATAAAAAATACTATATCTAGCGGTTATGCTGTGCGACAAACACTGTATAGCCGCTTTTTTCATATCTACAGAAAATTATGATTTTCCGGACACAACTTTATAAAACGAATTCAACATAGTCTTTCTCTGTTCCATTACCTAATCTTATTATAGCTATCTCTACATAACAGAGTAGCACCATAAACTAGGTTCATTTCAGATAAATCGACAACAAAATACTTGTTAGCTGCAAATTGTATAAAACTTGTCCAACAATCATTTTATGGCACAACTCAAACAATCCCCCAACCATCTCACAAACACAAAACATGATCTCTGTCTGGCATGAACCAGAATAAAAAAATAACATATTTGGTTAATAAGAGTATTTAGTGTGAAACATTGGAAAATTATTTTAGACGGAATTTTTTATTAATTGGTGCAGAATGACGCAAAAGCCGACTGATTTTTTCAGCCGGCTTTTATACTTAGGATTGATTTTTGGCGTTATAGCGTGCAAATTTTGCGGTTCTTGCCCGAGGATTGTTGTTGCAGAATATATTGGCATATTCTTTTGAGACCAACTCCAATAAGTGATCTTCGTCTATATTCAATACTTTTGCCAGATAGACCGCATCGTCAATAATTTCGTGCAGCTTCATCAAGCCGAGTTCTTTCAGCTGTTCTACGTAGCGATGGGATACAAAGGTGCCTTTGGCCGGAGCGGTAAATACGTATCCTTCCTGTTCTAACTCTGTATAGGCACGTCTGGTGGTAATCATACTGACACCCAGTTCCTGCGCCAGGGCTCGAACCGATGGCAGCAGCTCGCCTTCTTGCAGGGTGCCGTTTATAATCAACGCTTTTATTTGGGTGGAAATTTGTTCGTAGAGCGCAACATTAGACAGTGCATTTACTCGAATGTTCATAACCAGAGACCTTCTTTCTTTATTAGCTGTATATATCTGTTAAGATAACAGTACACGCAAAAAGAATTTTTGTCAAGGTGCAATTTTATATTGACATATCTGTATATATACTATATAATTACAGATATAAACATGAAGAATATAGAAGTGTAAGATGAAAGGAAGAGATGTGATATGTTATTCCATCCTAGTGAACGAGAATCGGTTTGCCCTGTTTGCGGCGGTTCTTTAGATAAAGTGATATTAGACCATTTTGATGTACCTGTAGGATACCAAACCCATTGTAATCATTGCGGTCGTTACAGTGATATCTGGGTAAATGGGTTAAGAGAAGTGCAATGCGGTGATTGGAGCAGTGGCGACTATGAATCAGATTATGGTGTTCTGACAAAAACGCAGAAGCGGGAACAGCGTAAAGCTTTGTGGAAGCTCAATTTTCATTTGTGTTTGGAACGAGCCGCATGGCAGTTCAAACATTGGCAGAAAAATCATACTTTGCAGGCACCGGTGCAAAAACAAATTCATTCGTTGTGAAAAGAGAGTCTTTTTAAATAAAGACTGTTTGTTGGTTGGTAAAAAGGGCAGATAAAATGTCTTATTTTTTTCCTCATACTGTATATAGTTGTTATATTAACAGATAAACAAAATTTATATAGGAGAACTGCTTTTGCAGGGCTCCAAGATAACTGCCCGGCAATAATTATTTGCAATACCAGTATAGAGGATGGCTATATAAAAATGGTGGATATACGTTGTGATTGTCTGTATAATTGGGTAAGTAATTGTAAGCTTGAAACCATTACAAAAGCTTAATTTAATGAATAAAAAGAGAGGAAACGCGTTTCTGCAGAGCGTTTCCTCTCTTTTTATTATAGCCGTATAATTTATAGAAAAGAATCAGAAAATGAGGACAAAAAAACGGTATCCGTTTATACGGAATACCGTTTTTTTATACAAAGTATAATTGATTAACCGAAGATACCAACTAACATTTTAGCCAGTGGATAACCGATAAAGATGTACATTACCAGAGTGATTGCACACATTGGGAACCCGATACCCATGATATCTTTTGTAGTATACAGGTCTTTTCTGCCGTGCATCATACCAGCATGTGGAGAAGCGGCAGGTGTCAGCATAGCTACGAATACCATCAGGATAACGCCCATTGCTACTGGAATTGGGTTAATACCCAGTTCGTTGGAGAAGTTGATAACAACCGGCAGCAGTACAACAGCCATAGCGGCGTTATTAGCAAAGTTGGTAATGATTAATGCTACAGTAAACATGATAGCTACGAATACCATTTCCGGCTGACCGCCTAAAATTGGACGCAGTGCCTGAACCAACCAGTCGGATACACCTGTAGCCGGAGTGGCACCGTATACGGCAGCAGCAATCATAAAGAAGATACCCCAGTTAAATTGTTTGTAAGCAACTTCTTTGAAATCCAGTAATGGTTTGCCATTCCATTTAATAACAATAAACAGAATTACCCAAGCGATAGTTACACCCATAGGTCCTAATACGTTCAAGAAATCAGCAACTGGATTACCTTTAAAGAAGTTTGGTACCAATAACATTAACAGATAGCAAGGAACCATCCACAAGTATGCTTTCTGTTGGAAATTCATTTTTGGCAGCGGCATCTGTACTTCGATTTGTGCCGGGTCAACAGCTTTCAGTTTGCTTACGTCAACGCGCAGTACAAATTTCATCAGTAAGAAGTAAACTGCCATAATCAAAGTAGTCATTACTAAGTCTACAATCATGTGCGCCAACATTGGAATAGTCATTGGATTTCCCATGGTTTCTGTCATTTGCGCAAAGGCACTGGTTGGCACCAGCTGTGCGCCTAGGAATGGGAAGAATGGCTGAGACAATGTGGATACCAGGAACATCCCTACAAAGAAATATTTCCAAATATTATCACACCGTTCTACGCCAAGTGTATCCATCAGACGAATGGCAATAGGCCACAGAATGATCAGAGAAGTAATTGGACTGGTTAATGCGGATAATGCAAAACAAGTGACATAGAACATTGCTAAGAATGTATATGGACGGCCTTTAAAGATTTTTTTGGTTAAGAACCATTTTGCAATGTACTGGGTATCGCCGCATTCATCCAGCGCACCAAACAGTACCATAGCGAACAGTGTCAGTAATACGGTGTTGGCCCCAACACCAACCATCCATACATTGTTAAAGCCGTTTAAGCCTTCGCCGCCGTAACCGGACAGCCCGATCATAAACAAACCTAACAAGCTAGGCCACAATGCTTCAATGGCAGACCACAAATAAACCATGCCTAAGAAGGCGCCTACACATTTCATACCCAGTGGGGTAATGGGTTCCATTGGCGGCAATACCCAAAAAACAGCCATGATTGCCAAACCAATTGCAACGTGAACGTAGTACAGATCTTTTTTCTTTTTGGCAGGACTACATTCAACTGCTTTCTTGTCAAAAACATTTTCATTTTTGTTTGACATGAGTGAACACTCCTTTTTAATTTATGATAATTTTCTCAATCGTTGCAATATAACTAATAAGGCTGTATCAAATAATAATTGCAAAATATCTATTTCGCCGGATAGGTTATATAAACGATTTCTATCTGCTACTATAATATAATAGAACTGTTCGGGGCGGAATAAGAAGGTCTTTATATGGGTTATAGTCTTATTCTATGGGGGGATAAAAAACAGCTTAATAAAGCGGTGTTCAGGCTTTGGCCCGAAAAAGGGAATTTGAAAAATTTTGTACAAAGTGTTGGATTTTCTGTTTTTGTTTTATGGAATTTTTGTTAAGGAATCTACATATTGGTATTTTTGCTACAAAAGTAGGCGGAAAAAAGACTGATGGGTTTTGCGGGCAGTGAGGGCTGTGTGGGTTATGATAAGCAGCATATGGTAACAAAACATGAATAAACAGGGCCGATAGGCAGCGGTTTAGCTGTTTATCGGCTCAGTATTTTTAGCTATTTGTTTGCCTTAGAGCTGCTTTTTATCAATCCCTCTGACAGAAGGAATAGCAAGGCATAATAAGGCGGTAAGTACAATCAGAATTCCGGTGATGAGAAACCATGTGCTGACCCCCACGCTGTCTGCAAAAATGCCGGAAATAAATAATCCGACAGGCATGGCAAAGGAAGCGATGCTGCCGTATAGTCCAAATACCCGTCCCAGATATTCGGGAGAGATTCGTTCCTGTAGTAGTGCAATCACAGGGCCGTTATAGAATGGGCAGGAAAGTCCCATAATGATGCACAAAAATGCAAATATCCAAAATCCGTTTGCGGGAAGTAAGCCTGAAAGGGTAATGGGTATGCCCATTAGTACAATGGAAAAGGCAATCCCCAGTCCTCTGTCCTTAAATCCGCCCCATTTTCCAAGGAGAACGCCGCCGATCAGCATGCCGGCGGAAAAGGTAATTTCTGCAATAGCGGCATGAATGGAGGTGCCTGCAAAATAATCAAAGGACATTAAAGGAAATAATGCGTTAATTGGAGAGTAGAGAATCATAAATAATCCTGCAATCCAAACTAATGCAAATAGGCCTTTTTCCTGCTTTAGTGCAATGTAACCGGCCTTTAAGTCCTCCCAAAATCCAGTTGGTTTTTGTGTTTGCTGTGCTGCTTCTGTTTTTGGGATTTTGGTAATAAGCACGGTAGCAGCTGCCACTATAGCGCCAAAAATATCCAAAGCAACCATGGTGCTGATGCTGCAAATGGGATAGAGTACACCGGCAATGGCTGTGCCAAGCAGATAACCGGCTGTTTGCAAGGATTGGGTATACCCTGCGCATTTGGTTAATTCCTCAATTGGTACAATTAAAGGGGTAACGGCGCTGATAGAAGGGGTATGGAACGCAGTTCCGACACTTCGGATTGCCAGCACCAGCAGCACCAGCCATACAGGCAGATCGCCATATAGGGCTGCGATGGTGAGAACCAGACTGACAGCAGCAATAAATAAGTCGGCGCCAATCATGATGGCTTTTCGGTTCATGCGGTCTACAAATGTGCCGGCAATGATACCCAAAATGGCATTGGGAAGAAATCCTGCCAGAGAAGCCATGGAAAGTACCAGGGCTGACTGGGTGGTTGCGGTTAGGTGCCAGATAAGCGCCATCTGCAGGATAGAGCTGGTAAGAATAGATATGGCTTGTCCTGTCCACATGGTGTAAAAATTTTTTTTCCAATTTTCTTGATTCATCGGTATGCTCCCTGTATTTTTTATCAGATGAAAAGGGCAATAAAAAAGGTTGGAGCAACAGGAAAGGCGGTTTGCTGGTCTTTTCTGCTGCTCCAATCATTGATATAAAGCTATTATTTTTTGTATTTACCTAATGGAAATTACTTTTTGATAACTTCCAAGCCGCCCATGTAAGGACGCAGTGCTTCCGGTATAACAACGCTGCCGTCAGGCTGCTGATAGTTTTCCAGAATTGCGGCAACGGTGCGGCCGACAGCCAGGCCGGAGCCATTTAAAGTGTGAATGAACCGTACTTTGCCATCTTCATCACGGAAACGGATATTGGCCCGTCTTGCCTGGAAGTCTACAAAGTTGCTGCAGGAAGAAATTTCTTTGTAAGCATTATAGCTTGGCAGCCATACTTCGATATCATAGGTTTTGCAGGAAGAGAAACCGATATCGCCGGTAGGCAATGTAATAACACGATATGGCAGATTTAATGCCTGCAGAACATCTTCGGCATCCTGCGTTAAGGATTCCAGTTCTTCAAAAGAATGATCCGGATGAGCAAATTTCACCATCTCTACTTTATGGAACTGATGCTGACGGATAATGCCGCGGGTATCACGGCCGGCAGAACCTGCCTCTGCACGGAAACAAGGACTGAAGGCGCAATGTTTGATTGGCAGATCTTTTACATTTAAAATTTCTTCACGATAGTAGTTGGTAACCGGTACTTCTGCAGTTGGGATCAAATAATAGTCCAGACCTTCCAGTTTGAACATATCTTCTGCAAATTTTGGCAGCTGACCGGTACCGGTCATGCTGGCTTTGTTGGCCATATATGGCGGCATTAATTCTTCGTAGCCGTGTTTTTGTGTGTGGATATCCAGCATCAAACTGATAACGGCCCGTTCCAATCTGGCGCCCAAGCCTCTGTAGAATGTAAACCGTGCGCCGGTTACTTTGGCAGCCCGTTCAAAATCCAGAATGCCCAAGCTGGTACCGACATCCCAATGGCCCAATGGTTCATAGTCAAATTTGGTTGGTTCTCCCCAGGTGCGTTCTACACGGTAGTTTTCTTCGCCGCCTTCTGGCAGAGATTCATGTGGAATATTAGGGATGCTTAAAATGATTTCTTCCATTTTAGCATCTACATCGGCTACTTGCTGGTCTAATGCTTTAATGTCTTCGCCGACTTTGCTCATCTGTGCAACCAGTTCATCAGCATTTTCGCCGGATTTTTTCATTTTTCCGATTTCTTTAGAAACGGTGTTTCTTGTATTTTTTAACTGTTCTACTTCTGTCAACAGCGCTCTGCGTTTTTCATCTAAAGCCAGAAATGGAGCCAGATCTAAATCCATTCCTCTTTTTTTCATGCCGGCCACAACAGCATCTGGATTGGCACGAACAAACTTGATATCTAACATAATGCGACTCTCCTTTTTTATTCACTTGATTATAATTTAACGGCAAAAAGGAGGCAATGTCAAGCTTCAGACCAGATTTTCTGTTAATTTTTTCTGCTATTTTTTAAAGCTGCCACCATTTCCAGCCAATAGTTATAAATGTATGGCTGCGGCGTCAGTTCTGCTACATAGCTGCAAGCCAGATAGTTGCCCTGTCGGACCACAATGGGATTGTTTTTTTGGTCCTGGCATAGTATGCCAAGGTTGGGTGCAAGATTTTTAAACTGAATTTGGGGCAAAAAGCAGGCGGTAAAACGGTTTTGCAGATAGCCGGGCATTTCCAAAGAAGCGGTAGTAAGCTGACGGGCTGAGTGCATGGTAATGTCGCAGTCCATAGCGGAGAGCGGTCCGTTTCGTCCAAGGCTGACAGCACCGGCTGCGATGCCAAAGACAGAGAGCTGCGGAAGCTGCTGCTGTATGGATGGCAATAATCGCTGCAGCGGCCGAATATAGCCGGATGTGTTCCATCCTGTAATGAGCAGGCCGTCAATATGGGAAAGCTGCTGTTCATTATAAACTGTAATGGTTTTGATTTGCTGCTGCTGAAAGATATCTCCATTGCGCTTGCGCAGATAGTCTGGTCCTAACATACCGATTTTAAGCATAATCATCCCTCCTTTCCCGGTGCAGTGTTGTTTACGGTTTGTGGTTGTGTTTATTCTTTGAACGATATTATTTTATGCAGAAGGAGTGGAAAGCGGTTGTGAAAAAGATTGCTGCTTAGAGGATTTGCTTTAAATTGGGAAAAGATTATACTTGTACTGCCTGAGGCGGTGTTGTATAGTAAAGGAAAAAGCAGAGCTATGTTTTTGAGAAACAGGAGGGATATGGTGTACTTTCCCAAAACGATAGAAGAGTTGGAACAGGTACGTGCAGAATGTCTGCGATTGGTAAATAAAAGGTCGCTGCTATCTGGCGCGGCGGCAGTGGTTCCATTGCCGGGAGCAGATATTTCGGCGGATATTGCGATTATGACGGAACTTTTGTTGGAGATTAATAAACGATTTGGTTTGTCGGAGGAACAGATTGGTCAGTTGGATTTGGAGCGAAAAAAGGTGTTGCTGGTAATTATATCTTCTATCGGCAACGAAGTAGCGGGCAAAACTGTTTCGGTCACATTGGTGCGCAGTTTGCTAAAACGGATCAGTAATAAAATTGCTGCGCGGCAGGTAAGCCGTTTGGTGCCGTTGGCAGGACAAGCGGTATCTGCCGGGATTAGTTTTGCTGCCATGCGCTATTTAGGCAAGCATCATGTGGAGCAATGCTATGAGATTACACTGCGATATATGAACAGCATTGATGTGCGGAATGTTGATGATGTGATTGACATATAGTATGGAGTGAAAGTGACATAAAAAATAGAACGATACAAAGAAACCAGCAGGGAAGATACCATGTTCCGGCTGGTTTTTTACATTGTTTTTTATAATAAAGGTTCGTGAATTTTACCTAAATTTTACTTGACCTTTAGCTAAATTTACCATTCTCTTGCTAAACTGAGTAAAATAAAGGGGATTTTTTACAAAACGACCCCGATTTTAACAAATGGACTGCGTATGCTATCAGTAAGGGGGAACATTGCGTGGGTCAAGAGCATGAGATTGTGAAGCTGGTTTATGAAGCCAAAGAAAGTATGGAACGTGCCGATGCGTTGATTTATCAATATATGCCGTTTATTCGGTCTGAAACAGCCAAATTTTTAAAACGGGTGCCGATAGATGGTTATGATGATGAATTGAGTATTGCTATGATTGCTTTTCATGAAGCGATACGGGGGTATTCCCGTTTGAAGGGCGCTTTTTTTAAGTATGCAGCGATGGTAATCCGGAGTCGTTTGATTGATTATCAACGGCGGGAACAACGGCACAGCCATGTGTTATCGCTGGATATGCCTGATGAGAACGGCGACGGCGTATTGGGGGATACGGTAGCCGACAAACGGGCGCACAGCGAGGAACTGATTGCGCGGGAAGCTACCCGCAGTGAAATTGAAGAATTAACAAAACAGATTGCTTCTTTTGGCGTATCGCTGACAGATGTGGCAGAAAATTGTCCGCGGCAGCAGCGCACGATAGAAGCTTGCCGAAAAGCCATTGGTTTTGCCAGGGCCAATCCGACACTGATTGATGAATTGGTGACAACTAAGCGGCTGCCCATTACCCGTCTGGCAGAAGGCAGCGGCGTGGAGCGCAAAACACTGGAACGGCATCGCAAATATCTGGTGACGCTGCTGCTGATTTACAGCAATGGTTACGAGATTATTCGTGGCCATTTGCAGCATCTTTGGAAAGGAGGCAACGGGCAGTGAGATATCTGGTTATGGAATGTCATCCCAGCTATGCAATCCTTCTGGATGAGGATGGTCGTTTAGTAAAAGCGGCAAATTTACACTATCAGGTGGGACAGACAGTAGAATCGCCCGTTATTATGCGGGAGCAGGAAACAGCTCAAGTAAGTCGGTTGCCGCGTAAGCTGGGTGCTACTGTGGCTTGTATGATGCTATTGTTGCTGGGATATTATCAAAATTATATGGCGCCGTACACAGCGATTGCGTTATCTATTAATCCATCTGTGCTGATGGAGCTGAATAAGCAGGGGAATGTGGTAGATTTAGAAGGATTAAATGAAGATGGCGAAGATTTGCTGGAAGGTTATAAGCCGGAGAGCAAAGACAGATTGGAAGTAACCGATGCGTTGATTGATCGTGCCATTGATATGGGCTATTTATCAGCCGGAGGTCGAATTTCTTTTGATATTGACACGCCGGATGATGCTAAGTTTCAACAATATGGTGTAGAGCTGCGCAGCAATGTGACAGAGCATTTGGCAGATCGTTTTACCGTTACGGTTGAAATTAAACGGCACAGTACAGATGACGAGGCGGAGGACAGTGATGATTGGCAGAAGGACGATGATAACCAATCGGCAGTAGCGCCGTCCGCTGAACCGCAAGAGCAGAAAAAACCAACTGCAGTGATACCCATTGTTCAGAATGATGATAATGACGATGACTGGGATGAAGCAGACGATATAGACGATGCAGATGATGTAGATGATGCTCAGTATGATACAGATGATGATGACGATAGCGATGATATAGCTGATTATGATGATAAGCAGGATGAGATTGAGGGCGATATAGATGACAGTGACGATGATACGGATCATATAAATGACAGCGATGATGACGATGATCTGGACAGTGATGACAACGACACAGAAGAAATCGGTTTGTCTAACGATGATGATGACAATGATGACGATGATGATAATTCTGTGCAGGGCAACGCCGATGACATCGATGACACTGATGATTGGGATGATGATAACGGGGAACAGGACAGTGAATTGGGCGAAGAAGATGACGATGAATAAAAAAATAAAAGTTTTTAAAATTTTTTAACCGAGACCCCGTTTTTTAAAAAGAAGCACCGTAATCTACGGATGTAAGCAAACAAAACAAAAATAAAATTAAAAAACAAGGTGGAACAAAGAAGGGAGATTACGATTATGAAAAAGAGAAATTTATTTATCACAGGTGCGACAATGTGTGCGATTGGTGCAATGTTATTGACAGGATGCGGTAACCAAGATGCCGGTGCATTGGCTGACAAAGGGTATTTGACCTTGAGTGTAAATCCGGAAATTATGATTGAATATGATAAACAGGGTTTGGTTACAGATTTAAGCGGTAAAAATGATGATGGTAAAAAGGTAACAGCCGATTATGATGATTACATTGGTAAAGAATGCGAAGTTGTGGTAAGTGATTTAATTGAACGGATTAATGAAGCCGGTTATTTTGTGGATGATATTGATGGCAACAGCAAAAATATTGTGATTCAGATAGAACCAGGTTCTGTACTGCCAGATGATGATTTTCTGGATGATGTAAGTACAAATGCACAAACTGCGGTTAAAAATTTGCAGTTGGCTTCCGGTGTGGTATCTATTGATGATGATGACTATGATGATAAATATGAAAAGCAAGGGAAACCATCTCATTATATCACTTTAGAAAAAGCAAAAGAAATTGCGTTGACACAAGCTGGCGTGAAAGCATCCGCAGCTGTATTTGACGATAAGGAATTTGATTTAGATGACGGCAGTGCAGTATATGAACTGGAATTTGAAGCCAATGGCAATGAGTATGAATATGATGTGAATGCTGTAACCGGTAAAGTAATAAAAGCAGAGCATGATATTGCAGGACAGAATGATGACCGTGATGACGATATGGATGATGCAGATGACAGAGATGATGATCGCGACGATGATTGGGACGATGCGGATGACAACGACGATGATGACAGAGTGGTATCCGGGACGCAGAGTGTGGTAGTTCCTGTATCCGATGATGACGACGATGATGATCGTGATGACGATATGGATGATGTAGATGACAGAGATGATGACCGCGACGACGACCGAGATGATGATGACAAAGTGGTATCCGGCACCCAGAACGTGGTAGTTCCTGTATCCGATGATGATGACGATGATGACCGTGACGATGATTGGGACGATGCGGATGACAATGATGATAATGATGACAACGACGACAATGATGATGACGATAGTGACGATGACAATGATGACGATGATGATGACAGCGATGACGATAACGACGACGATAATGATGACTGATTGAAACAAAACAATGCCTCCAAAGGTTGTGATAAACCCTTGGAGGCAATTTTGCAGGTGCGCTAGTGTACAATGTTAATGCTGGTTGTAAGTTTTATTCAGTCATTTTTTGCTCATCTGGAGCGAAGAGGAAGGATAAAATAAATTGTTCTCCGTACTCGTTTATGACGGAGCTTCCTCGTTCATAAATCCATAAGGAAGTCGTATCTTTGCGTAAAATACGATAGCGCAATGAATAGAACTGGTTATTTTTTAATTGTTCGCTGATACTTTGTTCCACCATTTCACGGTCATCAGGATGGATGATATGGCTAAAATATCCGTTGCAGGTTTCCATAAATTCCTGATAGGTATATTGGGTAAAGTCCAATACAGCTTGATTGAAGCAGAACAATGGCATTTGGGGTTTGATATATGCTACACGAAAACCATCCAAAATGTATTGATTGATAAAGTTTTGTAATTTTTGTTCGATTTTTAACTGCTCTGCTTCAGGTAATTGCTCTAAGAAATAGAATAATACTTTTGGTGTGGCTAGTAATGCTTGACTATCCGCATTCTTATCCGGTGTTTCTGCCTTTCGTTCTTCAGCAAATGGAAAATGATTTTTGAAAATTTCTGATACGACAAATTGTTCAATATCATTTGACTGCAAAAATGATGAAGAATTTTCAGAATCTGAAACCATATCGGTGTATTTATCCAGATTGCGAATCGTTCCTGCAAATAAATCAGGCTGACCGGATTCGTCCCGGATCATTTTTCCTTTACATAATAAATTACTCCATGTTCCGTTGACATTTTTGGCTCGATAAGTAATGGCATGCTGTTCGGCTCGTCCATCGGCAATTTCTTGATTGCTGCGTAAAAACATCATCATATCATCCGGATGGACTTTTTCGCCCCAAAATGCTGCAGCGTTGGATAATATTTGTGATGGCAGACCAAAATCAACCATCATTTTATAAGAGTACATAAATTTTCCCGTTTTTAAATTACCTACAAAAAGGTAATCATCGATACTTTCTGATAAAGCATCAAACAGATAATCTTTATTGTACTGAAACGGCAGTAAGGTTTCGCCGTTTGTCTGTCGGCGACGGTCTTGCTGCAATCGTTCTTGTCCCATTTTTATGTGATGATCCCGTTTTTGAATATACATTTGGGTATCTACAATGGACAGTACATCGGAAACATTGAGATGCTCGCCCGCATAAATACTGGCCAGACCATAACTGAAGGAGACATCGTAAGTAATTCCTTTGGCAGTACGCCGTACTTTTAATTTTTCCAGCATGTGCTGCATCCAGGTTTCTAATTGGGCAGTCTCTTTGTTTACAAAAACGATAACAAATTCATCTCCGCTCAATCGGAAGATAAAGTCAGAATCCTGCAGTTCCTGATGCACATTTTGTGCAAAGAAAACCAGCAATTTATCGCCTTCCATATGGCCATAGGTATCATTTACCCATTTTAGCCCGTTGATATCACACAATGCCACAGCTAACTTATCTTCAGAAGTCATATTTTTTAACATATCTTCTAATCGTTTTTTTCCTGCATTGCGGTTTAAAATACCGGTTAACTCGTCAATAGACGCTTCCATAGAAAGCAGAATCTGGTCAGTGATATCGATGGAATTTTGGATGTGGTATTGTTTTCCGTCCCAATCAATTAAGCTGTCGCAATTCATATAAATACGACCGGTAATGGTATTTTTTTCTTTCCATACACAAGCACTGTTACGTTGTGTACTTTTTAATTGTTCAATTTTGCAAAATGGACAGCGGTCTGTCATGTCACACTGTAATATCTTCCAACAAGTTTCTCCTTCTGGATTCTGTAAATGAAACGTGTGCTTCATATAGTCATTCATGTAAACAATTTTATCGGTGTCAATATCCGTAATGTAAATATTTGAATTGATTCTGTTTAGAATATTTTTGTAAAATTCAGAAGTAAGGGCCTGTGTCATGGCATATGTCCTCCTGTAGGTACAGTCTATTTAGGAATTTATCTGACATAGTATAGATTTTCGGATGCGATTTTATATCATATATTTAGTAGCGGTATAGAGATTTTTTACTATATAGCTGCTTTTTTAAGTTGTCAGAAAAATCATACTAAATAATAAAAAAATACCTAGATTATTCATTTTTTTCTATGACTTTTAAAAGAAAAATGGTATAATTTTGGGTAGACATAAAAAAAGTATACATTCCTGTGCAATAAAAAAAGTGGTTATATAGTAGCAAATTACTACATAACCACTAGATATACGTTATAAAACGGCATCTGTAAATGTATACATTTTTTTCTTTTTTTAATTATAAACGATAGTGCAGGAAATTTCTATTTCAAAAAATTATATTTTGTAACCAGATTAAAAAGGCTGTATTCGGCGAAGATGTAATATGTTTGATACTATGTATTCATCTTTTGATGCAGTAAAAATATATAGGAAGAAAGGCACAAAAAAGCTGCAAAAAATGATTTTTCACTTTTTGCAGCTTTTTGTTTTATCCATTTTGCTGATTATTTCGGTTGCCATGATGGCCTTGTCCGTTGTTTCCATTTCTGTTTTCTGCACGGTTGTTGCCATTTTGGTTGTGATGTTGCTGTTCTGCTTTGCATTGACCGATATAATCATTCATTTCCCGCATGGTCATGTTTTTACAGTCTTCTACGGTGATAGTGTTATCATAAGTTTGTAATTCTAAATAGGCAGCATATTTACCAAAAGACAGCCCTTGTTGATGTGCTTGCTGCACCAGTGACATATCTGCATTTGCGCTCCTGCAAATATGTTGACAACCGTTTTTGTTTGTTTCGGCCGCTTCAATACCGGAGATTAGATTGCGTTCTCGGGCAGTATCTGTAGAAGCAACGGTAAATGTTAATATATTTTCTTCTGTTAAATAAGAACGCATTGTCTCACTGGTTACCAGATTGTCAATCGCCTGGGTATAGGTTTGCCCGTTGACTGGTACGGCATCCAGCAGCAGCTGTCCGTCGTCGTTGAAGGCTGTGGCTTGCACTACTCGGTCAAACCGATTGAGTGATAACTCGATAGATGGGTTAATATCCATGCTGATATAGGATACTGGCGTTTGCAACAGATGGTAACTACCTACGCTCAGCAGACATAATAACAACACAAATGCAGGCATGGCTCTGCTCAGCATAGAGCCATGGAAAAAGCCTTGCCGTTTATGTCTTTGCTCCGCTACGTATTGCTTTGTGGATGCTTTTAGTGTGTCACTGGCTTGGATGGTGTCAAACGCTTTTTGTATCTCATTGCTCAATCAGTTCACCTCCCAGTACTTCTTTTAAAGTGGATCTTCCCCGTGATAACAACGAGTAGACGGTGTTTTCTTTTTTTCCCAGAATGGAGCCAATCTCTGCTGCTGTATAGCCTTCGTAGTAATGTAGATAAATTACATCGCGATATTTATTGGGCAGCGATAATACGCTGTGCAGAATATGGCGTTGTCCATCATCCATATTGGCGGATTCTTCGTTTAGCACATCCAACGGTACTGTTTTGCGTCTAAAAAAACTTTTTAGATGATCCTTACAGGCATTAACTGATACCCGGATCAGCCAGGCTTTTTCATGCTCTGCGGTAGCGAAAGGCTTGTCATATAGCAAATATTTTAAAAACACTGTCTGAAAAATGTCTTCTGTATCTGCATAATTTTTCAAGTGATAAAAACAGATGCGTCGTATCATATCCGCATATAGTTCTACGGCCTGATTTACCTCCTGTTCACTTCGCATCTGTTTCCCTCCTTGGTGAAATTAATGTAACTTAACGTATTTTACACGTTTAAACTTCTACTATTATGCCCATTTCCATGATGACCATAACCAGTCATGTTATTATTGGATTGGGTGGCGGCGTTGCTGTTATTGCTGTCGTAATTCCGACAATGACCGTTGCCATTGTGTTGTCTGTGTCCGTCATAATTCTGGCAGTAACCGTTGCCATATTTTTGATGGGTTTCCCAGTTATCGCAGACACCATCGTTATTTTCGTCGATAAATTGGTGATAGCTTGGTGTAGTTGTTGTGCCGGCCTGATCTTGAGCGGCAGTGTTGGTTTCGTTGGCTGCAAAAGAGGCGGTTCCCGCCGCCAACAGCATAGCAGTTGTTACACCAGCAATAATTAATTTTTTCATGTGAAATACCTCCGTATTGTATATTTTTATTTGCCTTTCCATTTAAAATACGATTAGTTGGCAATGATCCTTGCATAGAAATTAAAAAATTTTTAAATTTTTTTGATTTCTACTTTGTTGGGGGTGAAAAATAAAATAACTGCCGTATCAAAGTAAAATTGATACGGCAGTAATAACATCATTTTTAAAATTAAATGGCCATGCACCTGTTTCTGAGCGGGTCTTTCCAAACGTTACTCAGGCAGTTAGCTCGAACCAGGCACTCCCGTGGCACACGCAAGTGCTTACTTATTGCTGCTTCCTTCCGGACCTGACAAGGTTCATAAGTTCACGTTGCACAGGACCCAGCCGTCAACACCACTTACCTGAGGCAGACTTCACAAAGCCAGCCCTCGAACAGGCATCAACCCTGCTATAGCGGATTGCAGGTTACAGGGCACCGCTACCTCCCCATCTAGCATGACCAAACTTGAAATCAATCTGAATGCTGTTTATTGTAGCATGATTTAATTGAATAAGTCAAGTATCTTGCGTGATTTATCTATTGTTCAAATTAAAGCTTTTCGCGTTCCGCTTCTTTTTGCAGTGCTTCAACTTTATCCATTCGTTCTGTAATATTGTAGCATTCTGCTGCGTAGATACTGTCTGGATTATCTTTTTCTAAGTGGTAGACCGATTTTCCGATTTGTATATAAAGATTTTGAATTTCTTTTTCTTCAGCGGCAATGTCCAATTTTAATTTTCCGGTTTCGGCTAGATCTTTTGCTTTATCAACAGCTAAGTCCGCAGCTGTACTTATTTTTTTTCCAAAGTCATCAAAAAACGCCATCATAATCCCTCCAAATATGATAAGATATTGTCATCATATCATAAATATACGATAAACACAAAAAAATATACGGTGAAGAAATAGTTTTCTTTTGAAGATATAGTTTTTATGAGGATATTTGCCTAAAAAATATCCGGCAGAACATATTCTGCTTACTGGAATATATTCTGCCGGAAAATTTTTGTCGCTTTAGCAATTATTCTTCTTCGTCGCAAACAACTTGGTAACCTACTTTAGAGGCTACTTTTTTTACATTTTCACAATGTTCACTTGCTGGTAAAATCAAATCAGCTTCTTCAATAGCGACTTGTGCCTGTTTTTTGACTAAGGTCAGCATAGAATCCTGTGAAGACATTTCAATGCCGCCGGTGTCAATGAGGGTAAAATTTTTGCCGTTCCATTCGGTATCCTGGTAGAGACGGTCACGGGTCACCCCGGGGGTATCTTCTACAA